>PLHN01000180.1 GCA_003139975.1 Acidobacteriaceae bacterium | reverse complement strand
CCTTGGCGGCAGTTCCGCGGGCGCCTCGCCCGCGGGGCGGGGCTGGAACTCTGCTCACTTGCGTTGTTCGAGCTTTACCGACGCCGTGACGGGCTGACCATCGCGCAGCACCTTCACCTCAACCACCTGGCCGATCTTGCTCCGGCGCAATGCATCGGTGAAGTCGTACAGGTTTTTGATCGGCTTCCCGCCAAATTCAACCAGGATATCGCCAGCCTTGAGTCCGGCTTTTGCAGCGGGCGACGCCGGCCTGACATCCGAAAACTTCACGCCATTTTCGACTTGCCCGAAATCCGGAATCGATCCGAAGTAGGGCCCGTATCCGCCTGAACCCGATCCGCCAGCCGGCTTATCTTCAGCGACGACTTGAAATGCCGGGCGCTCCGGCGCGTCCGCCAGTTGTTCAGCCGTTGACGCCACCACGCCGAGCAAGCGCGCCGCTGGTTCCGGATCGATCTTGTCCCAGGTATCGGAAGGCTTGTGATAATCGGCATGCAGCCCGGAAAAGAAAAACAGCACCGGAATCTTCTTCGCGACAAAAGAAGTGTGATCGCTCGACGAATATCCGCCCGGCGAATACTCGATCTTGAATCCCGAGTTCGCCGCGGCCTGCTCGACTGCGGTCTTCAATGTCGAACCGGTTCCAATGCCGCCAATATAGACTTTCTCATTTTTGATGCGGCCGATCATGTCCATATTCAGCATGGCCACGGCTTTATCGAGCGGCCGCGTCGGATCCTTCACCCATGCTGCCGATCCCAGCAATCCCAACTCTTCGCCTGCAAATGACTCGAACAGAATGCCGCGCTGCAACTGGCCTTTCAGCGGAGCCATGATTCGCGCCAGTTCCAGAACCCCCGCCGTGCCGGACCCGTTGTCATCCGCACCGGGATGGATCTGCCCAATCTGCGAGGGCGCCAGGGAATCGAAATTCCCCCGCCCGAGATGATCGTAGTGCGCGCCAATGATCACGTATTCATCGCTCTTGCCAGGAAGATATGCCAGCACGTTATCCACGGTGGCGCGCGTGGTTTTGATGCTGACAGTTACTGCCGCGCTTTGACTTCCGCCCACCTCGAACGACGCCGGCTTCGACGACTCGTCGATCTGCTTCTGCATCTCCGCCAGCGACTTCCCTGCCGCCTTCAGCCATTCCGCCGCCACATCGTTCTTCACCTGCGCGAAAATGATGCCGATGTCCTCCGGCCCGCTCACGCTGCCGAAGCGCGTCAAAAGATCTTCTTCACCCTCGCCCAGCTTTCCACTCACCAGCACCAGCGCCTTCGCGCCATGATTGCGCGCATTGATCGCCTTCGTCACCAACTGCGAGTGCCGCGTCATCCCGTGATTGCCTTCCTTCACGGCAAACGACGGCGGTTCGTAGCGGAGCACCACGACAATCTTGTCTTTGACGTCGATTCCGGCGTAGTCGTCGTACTGGAATTCGTCCGCCGTGGCGCCATAGCCCGCGAACACAATCGCTCCCTGCGCCGATCCCGAAGATGAAAAGCTGAAAGGAACGAATTCCTGCTTTGCCTTGAGTTCGCGCTTCTTGCCCCCCGTCACCACCGCAAATTCGTTCTTCCCTTTCAATTGCGCGCCCGTGATCAGCGTGAACGGCTGCAAGTACGATCCATTCACGCCCGCCGGCTCGAGGCCCAGGTCCTTGTACCGTTTTTCGATGAGATGACGCGCTCGCGTCAACCCCTTGCTGCCATTCCCGCGCCCTTCCATTGCGGGCGTCGTCAGTGCTTTGATGTCGTCCAGGAAGCGATGCGGATCGGCATTCGACACCGCCGGCGGCGCGCTGGCGGCGACAAACGTAGAGGCCAAAACGATGAGGAAACCTGTGAAACCCGTTAATGCCCGGCCAAAAGCAGATTCCTCCCTTCGGCCGGAATGACAAGTTCGCCCCAGGTTGGAATCATAAGTTCGGGGTGGATGGCACGCTACACAAGAGTCAGTCTTGGCGGTTTGCATGATGTCGCAGATCGTATGTGGAGTGAAACCCGGTGTCAATCATCGCCCAAAAAAACGAGGAATCTGCTCTTCGGGCGAAAGCTCCGAAAAGCAGATCCCTCCCTAGTTCGCCACTACGCTTAGGTCGTAACCTGCTTACTTCCGCTTCCCCCCTGCCGGCGGCGAATACTTCTGTTGCAACTGCTGCCGCTGCTGGGTATGTTTTTGCTGCAATTGCTGCGTCTGTTGCTGGTGCCGTTGCTCAGTCTGCTGCTTTCTGCCTTCGTCAGCATTCTGTTTTGCCAATTGCTGGTGTTCTTTTTCCTGCTGCTGCTGGAGTTTCTGCCGCTCCTGATCCTGCTTGGCTGCCATTTTATCCTGCTGCTGCTGGAACTTCCGGTCGCGGTTCGGGTCTCCAGTATTCGGCGTGGTCTTTTCAAACGCCGGTAGTTCCTTGGGATGGACTGCGTTCCCACCACCACCTACGCCTCCACGATTCGCCGGAGGATTATAGGCTCCTCCCGCTTCTCGCGCCGGTGCAACTTCGCGTCCGTTAAATTCTCCGGGCCGCGCAGTCGCTGCGACCGAGGGCTTGCCATGGTTGGCCGACGCCCGCAGTTCCGGATTCCCGCGCGCTGCCTGCCAATGCTGCGTCTGCGCGGCCACGGCTCCGACGTGCCGATCGCGTGCGGCCGCCTCTTCTTCCGGCCGCGGACGCACATCAATCCCGCCCGGTCCGCCGTTGTAACTCACATGATTCACCGTGATGTTGTTGATCCGCTCATCGTACACATTGTGAATGTTCTCGACGTTGACGTTCATCACCGCGCGGTTGTAGAAAAAGTGATCGTGGTCCCAACGCCCGCCGACGAAACCATAGCCGAAATATCCGAACCCGTAATTGATTCCGCCATAGAAGCCGACATGCGGCCCCCAATAGCCGTCATAGAAAAGCCAGCTGCCATTGGCCCAGCCCCAGTAGGGAGGCGTCCAAAGGTAGCCAACTTCCGGAGCCAAGATCCAGGTTCCCGGCACCCAGTAGTAATCGTTGATATCCGCGTCCCAGGCCCAATAACCGGGCGTCCAGATATAACCGTCGCCGGGGCAAAGCGGTTGCTCATAGACGGGAAGCGCGGGCGGACCGAACCCGACTGAAATGCGAATCTGCGCCAACGAGGTCGTGGCCGTGGCCATCGACATCGCCAGCACGATGAGTGCAAACAGCACAGTACGGAGGGAGAAAATTTTATGCATGCTACTCCTCTTGCGGATCGCCCTACGCGGACCCTGCTCCTGCATCATGCGGCGGGACACGTGGACAGACCGGCAGAATTTCCGGAAGAAACCGCGAAAAACGTCTTCCTGGGATCGTTGCTATGCTACCACCATTCCAATTACTTCTAACCCTTAGACGACCCTTTCGACGCGCGCGTCCGCAACAAAATTCGCAATTCTTTCAATGTCTTACGCGAACACAGCCTTTTTAGCGTTGACAAGGTTCCCCGGAAGGTCTAACGTAACAATCTTTGATAGCGAACAAAAGGCGAATACCGTATGCGCGCCGCTCAGCTGAAAGCTCAAATCGAACAGACTATTCCCGCCGCCTTTACCGTCTATGGGCGCAAGAATGAAGACCGCGGCTCGCTTCTCACCGGCATTGCTCAGATTGACCACGCCGTCTGCGGAGTCCCGCTCCGCTCCCTGACCGAAATTTGCGGCAGCAATCTGGCTTCTTCCGGCAAAACCACGGTCCTCGCTTCCCTGCTGGCGCAGGCTACTCGCGATCATTTCTGCGCCCTGGTCGATGCTTGCGATAGCTTCGATCCCGCTTCCGGCCATGCCGCTGGCATTTCCATGCCGCGCCTGCTCTGGGTGCGCTGCGGAAAAAGCCGGGTCAAGCTTCCGCCCCTGGAACAGGCCTTCAAAGTTGCCGACATTTTATTGCAAAGCGGCGGCTTTGGATTGATTGCCGTCGATCTCAGCGGCATTCCCGAACGCGTCGTGCGCCGCGTCCCCCTGAGTTCATGGTTCCGCTTCAGCCGCGTTATCGAGCGCCAGCCCGCAGCCCTGGTTTTTCTAACGCAGGAGCCGCACGCCACCAGTTGCGCCAGCCTTGTGCTACGCGTCACTGTCTCTTGTTTCAAAAATAAGAGTTTTGAAAGCGCCGACCCGGGGTCCCCAGCCGGCGTGGTTTCCGCCGGAAGGGATGGAGAGCCGGGGTCCCCAGCAAGCCCGGGTTTGGCTTGCTGGGGTGGAGGAAACCTGCTCACGCAATGGAATCTCACCGTAGAAATAGTGCGCGGCCGGGAAAAGAAACCTGTCCGCTCGGAAAGGATAGGCTTTTCTCTCCCTACACAATGGGCCTAATCCAACAAAGTTTAATTCCATGTTCGCCTGCATCTACATTCCCGATTTCCCCGTGCAAGCCTCCCTGCTCGAGCCGGCAGAAACAAGGACAGTTCTGACCCGCTCGCCCATTGCCATTCTCGATGGCCCTGCCAATCTGCCCAGAGTTTTCGCTACGAACCTCGCGGCTCGCCGCGCCGGAATTCAACCCGGAATGACAAAGTTGCAAGCCGGATTCTGCGCCGGCGCCGTGCTGCGCAAGCGTTCCCCCGCCGAGGAACAATCGGCTCAATCCACCCTGCTCGATTGCGCAAGCAAGTTCTCCCCGCGCGTGGAATCCACGGCTCCCGGAGTGGCGATTCTCGATCTCAGTGGAATGGACAAACTCTTTGGGCGGCAAAACAATAGTCAACGAAACGACGGTCGAGGAAACGTCCTGCAAAATGAAGTATGGCCACGCGCCCTCCGCGCCATGACTGCCGCGGCCACGGAGGCCGGATTCGCAGTTCGCATAACAATTGCCGCCAACCCCGACACTGCTTTTCTCGTCGCGCGCGGCTTTTCCGCAAACACAATCATCCCCGCCGGGGAGGAAGCACAGCGCCTCGCTTCCCTGCCCATCGAAGTGCTTCCACTTTCGCCCGCAATGCTTGAAACCCTCAATCGGTGGGGCATTCGCACATTCCAGGCTCTGGCCGCGCTGCCCGCGGTCGCCATAGTCGAGCGCCTCGGTCAGGAAGGTCTGTACATACAAAAACTCGCCTGCGGCACAATCGCCCGCCCCTTGCTGACGATCGAACCGGCTCCGGAATTCGCCACCAGCTTCGAGTTCGACGATCCCGTCGAAACCCTCGAATCCATCTTCTTTATACTGAGCCGTCTCCTACAGGATCTCCGCTCCCGCATGCTCGCGACAGCACAAGCCGCCAGCGAACTACGCCTCACCGTAGGACTCAACGTGCGCCACCTTCAAAGCACAAACCGTAGTGGGGTGCCCCATCCAACGCGGTTTTTGTTGGGTGGGGATTTTTGCCGCGGCTTACCTCGAATCCGTGAAGATCCTGATAGCTCACAAGAGGGCGACCAATTCGAGCACGTGTGGAAACTTCCCGTCCCCACGCAAGATAAGAATCTGCTGTTCAGCCTGCTCCGTCTCCATCTGGAGCACACTTCATTCTCAGCCCCCATTCGTTCTCTGCGGCTTGAAGTTGTTCCCGTCAAGCCGCGGCTCGCGCAAGGGAATCTTTTTGCACCACCCTCGCCCGGGGCAGCAAAACTAGAAATCACTTTAGAGCGAATTCGCGGAGTTGTCGGCGCTCCCGACAGCGAGGGCTATGATTGCGTGGGCTCACCCCAACTGCTAGATACGCACAGGCCCGGAGTTTTCGCACTGCAGCCCTTCTCGAGCGTCCAAGATACTCATTCATCCGCGTCCAAGAATTCACCGAGTCATTCTGAGCGGAACAGGCTGATTCGCAAAGCGAATCAACCTGCGGAGTCGAAGTTGAGGCGTTTGCGCGGGCCGGGGCTCCCGGCGGGCCCGGTGTCGGCCCGACGGGGTGGAGGCGTTGGAGCCGCGCGCCGAAATTCCGAGCGAAGTCGAGGGAGCTTGGATCTCTACCCCTCTCCGAACCCGCAGGAGTCCTCTCCCGTCATTGCGCTGCGTATTTTCCGCCCCGCTCTCGAAACCGCAGTGGAGCTCGACGGCAGGAAACCGCATTTTGTCCGCCTCTGGAATCGCTATCGCCGCGTCCTCGCCGCCTCCGGACCGTGGTCGAGTTCCGGCAATTGGTGGAACACCGCCGCCTGGGCGCGAGAAGAATGGGACGTAGCTCTGAAAACTCCCGCTGGCCCCGGTTTCTATCGCATCTATCGCGATCGTCTCCGCTGCCAGTGGTTCGTAGAAGGAGTCTTCGATTAAACATGTAGCGGTGGTCCAGCCCCATGCCCTACATCGAACTCCACGCCCGCTCCGCTTTCAGTTTCCTGGAAGGCGCTTCCCTGCCCGAAGCTCTCGTTGCCACCTGCGCTGAGCGCAGTCTCCCTGCCATGGCCCTCCTCGACCGTCACGGAATTTACGGCGCGCCGCGTTTCCACACGGCCGCCAAGCAAGCCAAGATCAAAGCTCACGTGGGAGCCGAAATCGCCGTCGCCGAAGGTGGCAACTATCCGCTCCTGGCCGCCACGCGTACCGGCTATCAAAATCTCTGCCGCCTCATCACCACCACCAAAATCCGCACGCAGAAAAACAATGCCGCAACCGCCTCACTCAGCGAATTGCAAGCTCACGCCGAAGGTTTGATCTGCCTGACCGGAGACGAAGCCGGCCCGCTAGCCCATGCACTAACTCAAGGTGGCATTCCTGCCGCCCGCGCTTTCCTGCATCAACTCACGGATATCTTCGGCCGCGACAACGTCTACGTCGAACTGCAGCGCCACGCCGACCGTTCTCAGGAAGCTCGCAATCAGGCCGCCGTCACTGTCGCGCGTGAACATCATCTGCCTCTACTGGCCACCAACGGCGTTTGCTATGCCACGCCCGCCGAGCGCCAAATTGCCGATGTCTTCACCTGCCTCCGTAACAAGCGCCGCCTCGACACCGCGGGCCGCCTGCTGGCTCGCAATTCCGAGCGCCACCTTCGTAGCGCAGAAGAAATGTCCCGACTCTTTGCCGATCTTCCCGAGGCCATTGCCAACACGGCTGAGTTATCTTCCCGTCTTGAATTCACGCTCGAAAAGCTAGGCTACGAATTCCCGTGCTATCCCGTCCCTGAATGCGAGACCATGGATTCCTTCCTCCGCAAGCGCACCTGGGATGGCGCACGCTGCCGCTACCGCCCGGTCAGCGCTCGCGTCCGCACGCAGCTAGAGAAAGAACTCGCACTCATCGAAAAGCTCAAACTCTCCGGCTATTTCTTGATCGTCTGGGACTTAGTCTGTTTCTGCGAGCGCAACGGCATCTTAGTCCAGGGACGAGGCTCGGCTGCCAACAGCGCCGTCTGTTACTCGCTCGGCATCACCGCCATTGACCCCATCGGTATGGACTTGCTTTTCGAGCGCTTCCTCTCCGAAGAACGCGGGGAGTGGCCCGACATCGATCTCGATCTTCCCAGCGGCGATGAACGCGAAAAGGTCATTCAATACGTTTATGAACGTTACGGCCAACGCGGCGCCGCCATGACCGCGAACGTCTGCACCTACCGCGGGCGCTCCGCCGCCCGCGAACTGGGCAAAGTGCTCGGCTTCGACGAAGACACGCTCGCCCGTTTGTCCGCCGTCGTCGGCACCTGGGAATGGCGCGATCCGAACGACACCATGGAGCGCAGCTTCACCTCTACCGGCCTCGATCTCAGTCATCCGCAAATTGCCGCTTATTTAAATCTCTGCCAGCGCGTGCAAGACTTACCCCGTCATCTCAGCCAGCATTCTGGAGGCATGGTTATTTGCCAGGGACAACTGGATTCCATTGTTCCGCTGGAGCCCGCGACCATGCCTGGCCGCGTGGTAGTGCAGTGGGACAAGGAAGACTG
>PLHN01000288.1 GCA_003139975.1 Acidobacteriaceae bacterium | reverse complement strand
TGCAAGCGGGAGACGCCGTTGCCCGAGTTGATCAAATGAATGACTTCCAGCAGTGACTTGACGGGGTAGACTTCCACGTCGCCGACCATGGCCGCTTCGCGGGCATTGACTTCGGGGACAATGAGGCGCTTCAGCTTGCGGCTGCGCGCCTCGATAGCGATAGGCAGTGCCCCGCGCACGCCGCGCACGCCGCCGTCGAGCGAAAGCTCGCCGACAAAGAGGGCGTCCGGAATATCTTTCTTATTCAGCCCGCCGTAGGCGCCAAGAATGCCCAATGCGATCGGCAGATCAAACCCGGAGCCTTCCTTGCGAATGTCGGCCGGCGCAAGGTTGATGGTGATGTGAGTGCAGGGAATGTCGTAGCCGCAATTCTTCAAGGCGGCGCGTACGCGGTCGCGGCTCTCGCGCACGGCGGCATCGGGCAGGCCGACGGTGTGGAAGTAGTCTTGGTCCAACTTGATGCCCGAAACGTCAACCTCAACTTCGATGACGTTGGCATTCACACCGTAAACGGCGGCGCTCAAAGTCTTGTAAAGCATAAGAAAGCCGGTAAACACACGAGGAGGCAGACGCGGATGGGAGATCCTTAGGGTCATCATAGCCGCCGCCAAACCAAATCGCTGTGATAACGGTCACCCCGTTACCGTGACGGAACCAATCTTCCAGGAACAGGCATTGGCAGGTGCGTTCGGTGCTACGCTACAGTTAGTCTGGTGCGAATTCACCTTAGGCACGGCCTCGCGCCAGCTGAGGTCCCAAATGCCGGAAGACCCCAAGCCGAAACATCCGCCTGCAGCAAGCCGCCTTGAACGGGAAGAGAGCCAGTTGTGGCGGTGGGCGCTGGGACTGCTGGTACTTCTGGCCGCGGCCGTAGCCGCGCTGTCGTGGGAACAATTGAGCGCGCTCCCCTACCGCTTGGGCGCAATTCCCCTGGGATTGTTTGCGCTGGCCGTGCTTTTTGCCGCGTATGCTTTCGGCCGCAAGCGGGAAGTCCAGGGTTTGAGAGAGATCCTGAGGGGCTTTCAGGACCGCGCTGGCGCTGCGCCCAGCGAAGAGCAACTGGACCAACTCGGGCAACTTATTGTCCGCTCGCAGCGTAACTTCAAGGAGCTGATCGATTCCATGGACGACGTGGCACTGGCCACCTCGCTCGATGGAACTTTGCGGACGGTAAACCGGCGGGTTACAGAGATCCTGCAGAAATCTTACTCGGATGTCGTCGGCCACAAACTTGAGGAATTCCTGCAGGGACCTCTCATCGCGGAGGAACCTGCCGACTTGGCGCGATTTCTTGAGAAGCGCACTTGGTCGGGCGTAGTCGGCGTCGAACTCAAGAACAGCCGGCGCCGGCTCTATTACGACTGCGTGGTGAACGCGATTGTAAAAGGGGGCGACGTTTCCGGAGCGAGCGTGCTGGCGCGTGACATCACCCAGCAGCGCGACAAAGAGCGGCGCTTTACACAACTGTTCGAGACTCTTCAGGAGGGCGTTTATATCTGCGCCCCTGAAGGCAAGCTGCTCGAGGTGAATCCGGCTCTAGTGGCAATCCTGGGATACGCAAGCAAAGAAGAAGTGCTGAATCTTCCCCCCGAGGCACTGAAAGTTGATACAAGCGCGGATCCGGCGTTGGGACGGATGGGGAGCCAGACTGGCCGCACGCGCACGCGCGAAGTCCGCCTGAGAAAGAAAGACGGCGGGATCGCTATCTGCCAGGACGCTTCCACGGGAGTAATCGAAGACGGCCGCGTCGTGCGCTACCAGGGCACGCTGGTCGATATGACCGAGAAGCGCACGATGGAGCGCCAGTTGCGGAGCCAGGAGGAATTCCGCCGCCATTTGCTGGAGAGCTTTCCCGACCTGATCCTGGTTTTGGATCTGAAGGGACAGTTCACCTTCGTGAGCCCGCGTATTCGCGAACTGCTTGGCAACGGGCCGGAAACGCTGCTGGGCAAGAATGTGGAGAACGCCGAGAACACTTCACCCGAGTTGGCAACACTCTACCGCACGGTGGCAGCGGGAGAGAGTTCCCGGGCTTCCTGTGAGTATGGCGCGCTCCACCAGGATGGCAGTGAGCGCACCATGCTGGGCATCGCAAGCCCGCTGCGCGATGCAGATGACAAACCCACCGGCGTGATTCTTTCGGTTCGCGATGTGACCGTCGAAAAGAAGCTGGAGCAGCAGATCATTCAGAGCGAACGGCTGGCTGCCATGGGGCAGATGATCGGCGGCTTCGCACACGAACTCAATAACCCGCTGACCGCAATCCTGGGCAACGCGCAGTTATTGGAGGACCGCGAAACCGACGAAACTGCGCGCAAGCGCCTGGAGACGCTCAACCAGGAGGCTCGCAAGGCCGCCGAGATCGTAAAAAACCTCCAGTTCTTTGCCCGGCCGCCGGCGCCCGGACGCAGCCTGGTCGATGTAAGCGAACTGGTGAACCGCACCGTACAAATGCAAGCCTACCCGCTGCGCAAGAGCAACATCACGGTCGATCTTCTGCCGGAGCCAGCGCTGCCCATGGTGATCGCCGATTCGAATCAGCTGATGCAGGTGTTCCTGAACCTGCTGCTGAATGCCGAGCAGGCCATCCGCGAAAACCGCGAGAAGGGGACGATCCGCGTGCGCTTGGGCCGTTATCCCGACTCGGTTTGGATCGTCTTTCAGGATGATGGTCCGGGGATCGCGCCCGAGACCCTGCCGCACATCTTTGATCCGTTCTTTACTACCAGACGTCCAGGACGTGGCACCGGGCTGGGCCTCAGTATTTGCAAAACCGTGCTTCGCGAGCACGGTGGGAATATCGAAGCTGCGTCGGCGCCGGGCGGCGGCGCCGTGTTCACGATTACGCTGCCGTTGGGAGTGGGAACGGCAGAGACGGCGGCGAAGTAACCCGTCCCCAAGAGAAACTCATGATCAGGACCATCGAACACGGAGCGATTCGAGAGTTGCGGCTTGATCGTCCGCCGGTCAACGCCCTCTCTCCCGAGTTGATTCTTGCGCTGAGGGAAGCAATTCAAGCGGCGCCAGGCGAAGGCGCTCGCGCGCTGGTTCTCTCCGGTTCGCCGGGAAGATTTTCGGGTGGGCTCGATATCCCCATGCTGCTGGGCCTGGATCGTCCTGCGANNCGGCCGTCCCGATCGTGGCTGCCATTACCGGACATTCGCCTGCCGGCGGAGCCGTGCTGGCAATGTTCTGCGATTGGCGCGTGATGGCCGAGGGCGACTACAGGATTGGACTCAACGAGGTACAGGTCGGCATTCCACTGCCCCCCGTTATCCTGTCTGGTCTGCGACGGCTTGTAGGCCCTCGCCAAGCGGAGCGGTTGGCCGTCAGTGGCGAGATGCTCATGCCATCGGAAGCCTTCCGCCTCGGATTCATTGATGAATTAGCAGCGCCAGAAAGGGTCGTGGACCGCGCGGTGGAGGCTTGTCAGCGCCTGATCGCGTTACCCGCGGAAGCGATGACCAGCACACGCCGATTGGCGCGGGCAGATCTCGTTGCCATCTTCGAGGCCGACCTCGAACCGGAACTACAGCTAATCAACAAAATGTGGTGGAACCCCTCCACGCAAGCCCCGCTGCGAGCCTTGGCAGAGCGGTTAGGAAAGAAAGCTGGGTGATCGCCGCGTCCTGCCTCTCCGTGAGATATTTAGCCAACGAAAGGCCCATTGCTGATGCGCGTCTTGAAAGAGACTCGTCGTCAATTTTCCGATTAGCTCGAAATTCCCCGAACCGCATGGATTGCAGCCTGGCACTCCTCATGCCGGCGCATTTTCCTTCGCGCCGACGATCAGCAGCCACAGCAT
>PLHN01000386.1 GCA_003139975.1 Acidobacteriaceae bacterium | reverse complement strand
CGTTCACCATCGCTGACCACGATACATTTCACCCCGTCGTAACGGCGGTGACTCAGGATCTGATCGATACGATGCTTATTCGGATAGCTGAGGAACAAACCTCGTGGCTTTCTCCATATCTCACTGAAGCGCTGGCAGCCCTCACCCACCGTTGGGGTATACACCACGGGGAGCATCTCTTCGATATTGCGCAGCAAGAGCGCATAGAACAGCGTCTCGTTCGTATTCTGCAGTTCGCGCAGGAAGCTATATTTGTGGAAAGCATTCGGCTGCTCCCGGAATGCCTGCACCCGCCGCTCCATCTGTTCATCCATGGTGCCCACGTGCGGTGGCAATAAACCGTGCAGGCCAAATACATCGCGTTCCTGATCCGTGAAAGCTGTTCCTTTATTAAAACGCGGAGAATTAAGCAGGCCAAATCCCGAAAGAGAAACCTGGTAGGCCTTGTTGCTGGATGTCTGCTGACTTTCGATCATTTCGGTCCCCTCACCAATCGTGGTTGATCGGGCCTGTCACCGCCAGTTTAGTTTAACCGCCTCTGCCCGGGTCACGTGGCAACCAGTAAGCTGCCCACCGCGCGAAGCCATAAGGAGATCCTGCTTTGGCCGACTTGTCTTGAACGATGGCAACTGTCTGGGGGAAAGGCATTTCGTCAAGTCTTGCAAAATTCGCGACGGAGTGAGAGAACTCTAGCCATGAGCTTCGATGTCTTGCAATCTCCGGTGCAGTTTTTGCAGCAGGCCGGGTTCTGCGCAGGCCAGGACTGGCTGCGGGAATACGAGGCGTGGTTTGAGGGCGAAGGGCAGGGGATCTCAGATGCGGTGGACCGCGGCGGCACTCCGTGGTTGCGCATGTTCGACCGGTTCGGCGCGCGCGTGGATGAAATCCTTTATCCACCCGAATATTGGCGCATGCTCAAACACGGATACCGGGCCGGTGTGCTCTGGCGAGTCTTTGAACAGAATTCGCTGATCCCGGCTTACCTTCTTCTCTACGCTACGGGTTTTTATGACGCGGGCTTGGCTTGTCCTTACACGGTCTCTCTATCTACGATTGCCCCGCTGTCTAAGTATGGAGACGCGACGTTGAAGGCGCGGTTTTTGCCCAACATGTTGCGACGCGAGGACAGCATTTGGCAGGGAGCAACCTGGATGACGGAGATCAAAGGTGGGTCCGACCTGGGCGCGGCGGTGGAGACCGTCGCGCAACGGGATGGGGCCAAGTGGCGGCTAACGGGTGACAAATACTTCGCGAGTAATGCCGGAGCTGAATTGGCCGTGGTTGCGGCTCGGCAGGAGGGCGCACCACGGAACGTGCGTGGACTGAGTCTGTATCTTGTGCCGCGCCGCAGTGAAGACGGGCGGCTGAATTATCATATTCGCCGCCTTAAGAACAAGATCGCCACGCGCTCGGTACCCACGGGTGAGATCGAACTTCGCCACAGCGAGGGTTGGCTGCTGGGGCAGGCGGAGCACGGAATCTATCTGATTCTCGAAGTGCTGAACCTCTCGCGCGTGGCCAACTGCATGGGCAGCGTAGCCCTCGCACAAAGGGCCATTGCCGATGCCTATTCTTTCGCGGCAGGGCGCACGGCCTTCGGCAAACCGGTCATCGAGCATCCTTTGCTCCTGCGGCAGTTCGAGGATCGTCTACAGGGTCTACGCGCGGCTTCCAGACTGGCATGGGAAGCGGCGCGTCTGCTCGACAAAGTGTGGCAACAGAAGCCGCCCTACTCGGAGGACTATCATCTGTTCCGTCTGGTCGCGCACTTGGCGAAGTATTGGACCGCGGAGTTCGCGGTGCAGACGGCCAAATGGGCGATGGAAGTGTACGGCGGAGTGGGAACGCTCGCGGAATATCGCGTGGAGCGCTGGCTTCGCGAGGCCATGATTCTTGCGATCTGGGAAGGGACTCCGCATCGCCAGATGCTGGATGGGTTGGAAGCCATGCAGCGCAAATGCGCGCACAAGTTGCTGTTCCAGCATCTTGCGGGGAAGGCGCCGGAAGCGCAGTTGCGCGAGATGGAAGCGCGCGTGGAGCGACAACTCGCTTTGCCCGAGGTTGAAAGGGAAGGGACTCTGGAGAAGCTTTTCAGCGATCTGGCTTCATTTACGGCGGCTGCGCTGGCGAGGGCGCCGGGTAAATGAAGAATGATTTTGGCTCCGCTTGTCGAGAGGGGTGAACAGCAGCCGGGCTCCGGTCATTTCCAGGTCAGCTTAATTCTCTGCCTGAACAGCACCCGAGTGTAGGGGCCATGATTGTCGTCGGAACGAACATAGTAGACGTAGGGACTGTCGGTGATGGTGGAAAAGTTCGGATCAGTCGAACCCGGATCAAGGAGAGAAAAGTAGGCGTACGACCAATTGCCCGGCGGTTCCTTGGCGAGAAGCTCTTTGACGGTTACGACCAGAGTCGGTTTGGTCCACTGCACAAGGTCGGGCGAGCTCGAAAGGTAGAGGCCGGGGGGGCCGTAGGCTTCGTTCCAGGGATCGAATAGGGTCGCGACAAACAAGTTGGAAACCGCACTGACATTGATCGCGTTCACGTAATACATGTAGGGAACAGGCGTGTAAACGTGTTCCTCGGGATGCTCGAGTGGGCCGGGATAGGGATCGGCAAAAGAAACCGCGAACTCCTTGCCGTTCCAGGCGCGCCAGGAAGAAGGATCGGTAATGTCAGAGGTGCGAAGGGGCGCGCCGCCAAATGGAACCAGGCACAGTGGTTGGCCCGGCTGTCCACAATTCGGAGGCCACGGCCAATCCGTGGCCAGTGCGTAATACCAATCTCCGGTCTTCAAGATATTGGTGTCAATGCTGTAGCCCTCGGGGCCCTGATTCACTTCATACTGGTAAGGAAGCCCGGCTACGAAATTCGCCGGCGCCTCAACCGGCTTGAAGTGGTATCCGCCGTCCGTGGAATAGTGATAGGTGTCGGCGTTATACCAGCAGGCGGGAGTGTAGGTGCCCTGTTCGCTGCACTCGCCTTTATGCGACCAGCCGTGATACTCCATGTGTCCAAGCGCAACGATATTCTTGCCGTCAATGCTGTAGAAGGAGTCGAGCCAGGTGGCGTCGTTGAAGTCGGCAGGATTCGGATCGTGGGCGGAGTTATAGGAAACGTCGCAACTGTGCTTGACGGTGTCAAGCGTGGGGCCTATGTTCTGCCGCATCACATAGTGAGAGCTGACCAGGTGGACCATGCCGAGATAGTCGCGGAAAGCGCGAGCGGGCGCGTCCGGAATGTCGATTAGGACGCATGAATTTTTAGTATTGAAGACCTCACTCCGGGAGCCGGTCAATATTCCCTTGACGGTGCTTACACCGGAAGACTGCTGTGCCGTAGCCGGTTCATCGGTCGCAGAGAGCAGCAGCGATAGCGCGAGCACTCCCAACACTCCGAGCCCAACACAAGAAAGTTTCATAGATCCTCCGGCGATCCCGCTGCACTAAAACCCGGATATCGCTCGATCGGCGCGCGATCTGGCGTTTTTTTCGAGGTTCGCGGCCCTGCTGGTTGCATCGTGCTCATTATATTGTCTCCACGTCCAGGCTTCTCCACAAATACCAGCAGGCGATGGAGCGGTAGGGCGACCACGGCCTGGCGATTTTTTCCATGGCGTCGGGCTTGGGCCACTTGCGTTTNNTGCGTTTCTTGTAGTGCTTTTTGATAGCGGCCTGCACGCCGTAGTCGCCGGTGGGCAGGATGTCGGGGCGGCGGAGCGTGAACATCAGGAACATGTGGGCGGTCCAAACTCCGACGCCTTTTACCTGCGTGAGGTGGGCTATCACTTCGTCCTCGGTCATCTCTGGCATCCGTTCGAATTCGAGCAGGCCAGCTTGGGTCTTTTCGGCCAGGTCGCGCAGGTAGGATGTCTTTTGGCGCGACAGCCCGACCTCACGCATCTGTGCATCGGTGAGCTTCAGAATTCCCGCTGGCGTAAGAGGATCGCCGGCGAGGGCGGTGAAGCGGTCGAAGATGGTGGCCGCAGCCTTGCCGTTCAATTGCTGGTAGAGAATCGCTTCGGCCAAACTGTGAAAGGTGGGCTCGCCGAATTCCATCCGGCAGGGGCCGATTTGGCCGATGATCGCAGCCAACAGCGGGTCCGACTTCTTCAGGTGCAGGATGGCTTTGCGATGGGGGTTTGCTCGGGGCGGCTTGTTTGCCTTGGTCATGTTTTCCTTCCTCACCTGAATGGATCGAGAGTTTATCATACGGGCGAAACTAAAGCGAATACATGAGCGCTCGATACGCTGTTCCATTCCTTGGCGCAATATGTGACAATCTCCGGCCAGCGATTTCAAGCTGTTCGATATTTTTCGAAAGACGAGGTGCCGATGTCTGACCGAGCAGTCGCAGACCCACTGACATTTGCTATACAACGAACCGCCGACGAGGCGATGGTGCGATGCAGCGGCAGGTTGGTTGCGGGGGTGAGCGATCGCTTCTACCTCGAAATCAGGGAACTGATTCCGGGCTCGAGACGAATCGTGCTGGATTTTACAGAACTGACCCACATGGATAGCACGGGCCTCGGCACGCTGGTGCGACTGTATGTTCATGCCAAATCGGCCGGCTGCGTTTTGGAAGTCATCAACATGGGAAAATCGATTCGCCAGCTTCTTGGCGTAACCCATCTTCTTTCGGTTCTCGAAGCGGTCGGCAGACACAACATCAGGTGTGGATGATCGCGACGCCCGCAATTTCCATTCACGACGGAAAATGAAAATACACGTCCTGGTGAGAGGCCACGGGTGCGCCATCTAGCGTGGCGGGTTGGTAGTGCCGCCGCCGGAGAGTGGCTTCGATCTTCTCGTCGATGTCAGGGCCAATGGATTTCACGACTTTTGTACCGATCACGTTGCCCTGCGAGTCGATGGTGACCTCGATAACTATATCGCCCACCAGGTCGTGAGGAAGGTTGGCGCGATCCACCTGCGGCTCGGGATACACCGGAAGCGCGATGTGGACTTCATGGCCGGTGATGGGGCCGTCGACGACTGTGCCGAGAGGAGAGCCGGCTTTGGAATTGACGCTTCCTTCTTCGGTGTTTGGTTCGGGCGGGCGAGGCGGTCCGGCGGGCTTCGGCTTTCGCGTCTGGGGCAGAGGGCGCGGCTGAGTGGGATGCGGCGTCTTGGGCAAGATCAGCTTGGCTTCGTTCAGCGGCGTTTCCGCGTTGCCCGTTGGGATGTAGATGATGTGGTAGCTGTGCGCCGCATCTCCGTATGCCAGCCAAGTGGGAGCGAGTTGTACGATTTGCGGGTTGTGGAAGACGATCACGGCGAGCACGGTCAGATGCGCGCCTACCGACACTAGGACGGCGCGATGGCGTCGGAGCCAGGAGCGCCGGCCCCACGAACCCGGCGGCTGCAATCCGGAGAACACACTCTTACATTACTACGGTTGATGGACGTGCACGAAGAGGAAAGGTTAGTGAAGCGTGACCGCCGCGCCGTTCCGGGGCGCCGCTACGCGTCGGCCTGTTTTTCCGCCATATCGCCGATCACGGGCAACTTGAACATCTGGCCCTGGTAGGCCTTCAGCACCATGATCAGCCAGAGAATGAATCCCGCCAGACTGACCAAGGGCCAAAGCAACAAGGTCGCCCATCCCAGGAAAGGAATGTGGCCGATAAAGGCCAGGATGATCCAGAGGGCGGTCCAGGCGACTGCGAAGAAAATGCACTGGAAGGAATGAAAGCGGATGAAACGCTTTCGGTTGTATGGCTCCAGGACCAGAAACACAATTGCCGGGATGATGGTGACATAGGCGAGTGCTCCGGCGACGTTGTCGGTGAGTCCGGTGGCGGTTACGCCGGGAGTTGGCGCACTGGCAGAGGCTCCAGCACACTTCGGACAGGTTGTTCCTTCTGCGATCTGGGTACCACAGCCTGGACAGAAAGGCATGGGCCCTCCTTTGCGAATGGGAGAAACGTATCAGAAGGGCGGATGGGAGGCAATGGTTGAATGGCGGGCCTCGATTGCTGGCGACAGCCGTGCCCCGCCGACGTCGGGCGTTTGCCGGGCTCGGGTCTCACGATGATCCCAAGGGCGGAAAGCTGATATTCTCGTCCGTCCACTTTCATTTTGCTTTCATGATGAGAAGAACCTGATGATCACAATTGTTTCGGGGCTGCCGCGGTCGGGCACCTCGCTGATGATGCAGATGCTGGTGGCGGGTGGCATGACGGCTCTCTCCGACGGCGAACGCAAGCCCGATACCGACAATCCCAAGGGGTATCTGGAATGGGAGCGCATCAAGCAGCTTCCCAAAGAGCCGGTACTGATTACCCAAGCCGAAGGCCGGGTGGTGAAGGTGATTTCGCAGCTGATTCTATCGCTGCCCGATGGGCCGGAATACAGAGTTGTATTCATGCAACGGTCGATGCCTGAGGTGCTGAAGTCGCAGGAGGAAATGCTGAAACGGCGCGGGGCTAATAGTCCGGGAGGAAACACGGCGGCAATCGAGCGGGTATTTCAGCGGCACTTGATTGAGGTCGACAGGTGGCTGGCGGCGAAGGCGAACACGAAGGTCTTGCGGGTGCAGTACCACCGCGTATTGCATGAGCCGAAGGCGGTAGCCGAAGAAGTGGCGGCGTTCGTGGGCGTGGCCCTCGATATCAAGGCAATGGTTGGACAGGTCGACGGGAGCCTGTATCGGAACCGGATGAGGTAGTGGAGCGCTGCGCGCTGGTGAGGGGTTATGTCGTTCTCATGCTTGTGGACGGCAATGGATTTCACACCCGCGTTGTTTCGGAACCTTCACCGAGGTCGATCTGGTTCGCTCCCAATTCGCGTAAACGGCTTATTATCAGAGACATGTGTTGATGGCGGTCGACGGGCCAACCCCTGCGGAGATCCCATCCCCCGGTAATCAAATTGCTCGGTCATTAGGGATCGGCTGCGGCGGGAAGACCGCGAAAAAGGCATGGCGCACAAAGATATTTTCTGGATGGCCTGCGATTCAACTGAACAACTGCGGGCCGAGTACGGTCCGTTTCATACCCGTGAGGAAGCCGAAGAGGAAGCACGCAAACTGGGCTTCGGATATCTGCTCCGCTATGAACACCTGGTTAGCGACGAGGGAGAAATCGAAGAAGTGCGCTGCGTTTTCCTGGAGCTATCGAACGCTCCGGTGGCGGCGCGCTCCGGCGTCACCTTCCACACACGCTGCGCGACCTGCGGGGAAGCGGCGGCGCACGAGACGGGTTGGCAAGCCGAAGTTTGGTCCGACATTCACGAATTCGAACATTCTCGCCACAAGGTAAGACTGTTCGAGCGCGCGCGCGGAGAGGGCCTGCGGGAGATCAGCGACGGGCGCGGGTTTGCGGCGTAGCCAGTCCTGCTGGGATGCACAGGCGGCGGAAGCCACAATTCCTTTCCTCATGAGCATGAACCCCTAAAGGCTAGTCAATAAGAGCACAGCAAAACAACTTACTGGCGGCCCAACCTGATATAAAATTTTGCCCGCTTTGCAGTCCTGTTTGAAACTCCAAGACTTAGGTGACCCGATGAACCAGAGGAAGTCTTTCTGTCTTTCGCTCGCCGTTGCGCTATATGCCGTGTTGCTTGTGCCGCGTGCCACAGCTCAAGTAACGGTTTCGACCTATCACAACGACAACTACCGGACCGGCTGGAACAATCAGGAAACTCAACTGACCCCGGGCAACGTGGGCAGCTCTTCCTTTGGCCTGTTGCATACCGTCGCTCTTGACGATCAGGTGGACGCGCAGCCGCTGGTGGTGCCGGGCGTGCAGATCACGGCCGGAAAGTACCAGGGCTCGCACGATGTGGTTTATGTGGCCACGGAAGGAAACACGGTATATGCCATCGACGTTCACAGCGGGACGGTGCTGCTGAGTCCGAGGTTTGGAACGCCGGTGCCGATGCCGTTGGGATGCAACAACAACGGGCCGAATGTAGGCATCAACTCGACGCCGGTGATTGACCCGGATAGCAAGACGTTGTACGTGATGGTTTATACGCAGGACCCGAGTGGTCCAGCCTACCGGTTGCACGCGCTCGATCTAGGAAATTTGAAAGACAAAGTCAAACCAGAGGTGGTAAGGGCATCGCATAGTCTGACCGATGGAACGACATTCACTTTCAACGCGACGTACCAGCGGCAGCGGCCGGCGCTGCTGTTCGCAAATAGCAGCATTTATGCGGGCTTTGGCAGCTTCTGCGATTACGCGGGAAATCTGTCGCGGGGCTGGCTGCT
>PLHN01000032.1 GCA_003139975.1 Acidobacteriaceae bacterium | reverse complement strand
TAAACGTCTCGCCGTGCTCGAACGACTTCGGGTTCTTTTCGTAGTAACTGCGCGCCTCCGCCAGCGTGACCACCGACTTGGCATCGACTTCCTGCTTCAGCATGGCCTCGATCAGCAGCGAGCGCTTGATCATCTGCCGCAGCTTCGCTTCCGACCCGCCCAATTCCGTCTTCAGGTACGCATTGAATTCTGCCTGGCTCGCAAACTGCCCTTTGAAATTGTGTTCTTCGCGAGTGATGCGCGCCGGCGCAATCGTCATCTTCCGCCGCACCGCTTCCTGGTACACCAGCTCTTCGAAGATGATCATCTGGAGCGCGCCCTGCCGGATCTCTTTCTCTTCCTTCTTCGGGAAGCCGCCATGCAGTTTCGCGTAAGGGAAGAGCGCGAACATTTCGCGCAGCAAGTCGCGGTCCGTCAGTTCCGCGCCATTCACCTTCACCACGGCTTTGCCCGTCACTTGCAGGGCGGATGCGTCGGCGCCCGACTGTACCGCCTTGGAAGCCTCGGGAAACGAAGCGCTGGCCGCTGCCGCCGACGTGGGAGCATGCGAAGCCACCATCTGCGCATCGGCCCCAACGGCAACGAATGCGCATAAAACCAGCCCAGCGATCTGAAATCGGTATCTCATTGAAACTCCTCGCCAAATCTGTTGCAGAATCACAAAGTAATGTGCACGGCATCTGCCGCTTGAGCAGGCCCCGCTAAAATCTTCAAGAACTCTAGCAAGTAACTTATTTTGAATGGCTTGCGAGCTGCTGGCCCGGCCACTACTGAGCCCTGAAGATGCCCAATCCGTGCGGAATGGGCCATCTCCCCCTATCCCTCCGGTGAAATCACCCAAGGTGACCAGAAGAATTCCAAGGTCGAGAGCTTGGCGGCGACGTTGTCGGCTAGGCTGCCCTAACTGAGAACTGAGAACTGAGAACCGAGAACTACTAATCAAGGAGTTAATAAGATGCAATCAAATCAGGCAGCTCGTTGCCAACACATCCACACCAGCGGCGCACAATGCGGCTCGCCCGCTCTCCGCAACCAGAAATTCTGTTACTACCATCAGGAGAACCGTCCCCAACCCTACTCGCTCTGCTTCGAAGGCGAGTGGTATGACGACCCTCGTCTCGTGATGCCGGTCCTCGAAGACGCCCACTCCATTCAGGTCGTCATCCGCCAGATCATGCAACTGCTGGTGCAAAAACGAATCGAGCCAAAAACCGCGGGCCTGCTCCTCTACGCCAGCCAGATCGCTTCTTCGAACTTAAAGCGCATGGGCCAGGAAAAGCCCCAACCGGCGCAGGTCGTAATCGATCCCGACAGAGTCGCCGATACCCCGCTCGAAATGACTCCGCATTCAGAAACAGCGCCATCCTCCGCGCAGGCTTCCTCGGCTCCCGCCAACAACCGCCCGTCGAGCCGCCGCAAGAAAGACGGGCCCTCCGAAGCACAAGTCCAGCGCGACCTGAACGCGCTCGTGGAAATGGGTAAGCATCTCTACGACAACGAGCCAGTAGCGACTCCGGAACTGGATCTCGCGCGGGGGATCTTCTACCGCGCCCGCTCTTACGGCCTGACTCCTGACGCAGTCGAACACGAGCGTGAGCTTGCGATCGAATTCGCAAAGCGCGGCGAAAATGCTCCCAAGAAACCTGCCTCCGGCAAAAAATCTGACTCCGCTAACGACGGCTTGCCTCCCGGCACAATCCAGGCGTGTGAAAGAAGGCCCCAATATACCAACTGAAAAATCGCCTCGCCGAGGTGCGCTATTCCTCCGCCTCTTCCGCGTCGTTCACCATCAACCATGCGGGAAGAAGACAATGTTCCGAGTTAACGGCAGCGGACACGCCGCCTCCGCTATTTCGCTCCCACCAGCGCGTCAGCTTCTTTCTGTGCCTCATCCAGGTTGGAAGACATCCGGCGCGCCTGCTGCCGCGCCGCTTGAGCTGCTGTCATGTCGCCGGCCCGCTCCAGCGCCCCGGCCAGCAGCAGATATCCAACGTCGTTGGGCTGCATGGCCATGGCATTTGAGAATCGCCGAATCGCTTCGGCAAAATCGCCGTCGTGCTCCGCAAGCAGCCCCATGCCCACAATCGCCATCACGCGCCCCGGCGTCAGGCGCAGCGACTCCTCGTAACAGCGTCTGGATTCTTGATACTGGCCAAGCTGACGATAAGCCGAGCCCAGATTGCCGTAGGCAGCCCCCTTTAGCTCCCTGTCCGCCGCATATGTGGCCACAAACTGATACCGTCCGATCGCCGAAGGAAGATTTCCGTGCTCATATTCATAATTTCCCAGATTCAGCAATGCCACCACGTCGTTGGGCTTGATCGCCAACGCGGCCCGCAGATGAACGGCTGCTTCCTCTTCGCGGCCGTGTTCCGCCAGCAAGCGCGCCATGGTGTCGTGGGCCAAGAAGTTGTTCTCGGTCACTGCCAGCGCCCGCAACCACAATGTCGGAGAGTCACGCCAATAGCCGATCTGGCGATGCGTCGTCACCGCCAGCGCAATCAGCACAAGCGCCGTCGCTCCTACCATCCATTCTGCCGCAATCCCGCGCCGCTCCCCCCAATTGGACGCGCCCCAAACCACCATCACGAACAGCCCAATGAATGGGATATACGCAAAGCGATCGGCCAGCGCGTGCCCGCCTACCTGCACCAGCCCGATCATGGGAAACATCGATCCCACAAACCACAACCACCCCACCAGGAACGCGGGCTGCTGGCGGCTCCCTGCCAATACCGCCGTCGTCACCAACAGCAAAATCGCCGCTGCGCCCGCCACTTGCCAAACGGCAAACAGCTTCTCCGGATGCGGATACAGCGCCGCCAGTTTGGCAGGCCAAACCGCCAAATCCAGGTAGCGCACGTAGGAAATCAACGCATTCTCTGTGCGATTCAGCAGGCTGTACTCCGAGGCGGTGCGCAAAGCGTGCCCGGCGCGTTGCGCAAAAACCGTGATGACAGCGTCAGCCGCCGAGAGCAGAAACAGGGGCACCTTCTCCAGCACCAGCCACTGTGCGGAAAATTTCTCTGTATGTTGATCAACTTGAGAACCGTTTATCGGAAGCCGGGCCACCCGGCCCAGCGGCCAGTAATCCCAAAGCAGGAGAAGAAATGGAAACGTAATCACCTGCGGCTTGCTCATCAGCGCCAGCGAATACAGCAAGAACACCAGACTGTACCGGCGCACCCCGGGACGCCGCGCGTACCATCCGTAGGCGGCGAATGCCAGCAGAAAAAAGAGCATGCTGAGCACGTTCTTCCGCTCTGCGGCCCACGCGACCGACTCTACATTGATCGGATGAAACCCAAAAAGCAGGGCTACCGCCAGACTGCGCCATGTGAATCCGGTTGCCGTTTGCAGCAGCCAGAACAGAATCGCCACATTCAACGCATGCAGCAGCGCACTGACGAGATGATGTCCTGCCGCGTGCAGCCCGAATAATTCGCAATCCAGAGCGTGCGATAGCCACGTCAGCGGGTCCCAGTTTCCCCCCTCGAATGTGGTGAACGACCACTTCACCGCGTCCCAGGTCAGCCCTGCTCGCACATGGCCATTGTTGATGATGTAGACGTCGTCATCGAAGTTGACGAAATCGTTTTGCGCAACGGGAGCGTAAAGCGCCAGCGTAGCGCCCACTAGCAGCAGGCACAGCACGAACGTGCGTTTGGCAGAAGAATGAAAGAGCTCGAGGCGAACACCCTGAGATGGTTGCAAGCGATTGTCCCCCGGCGGCAGACACCCCGCCGAGTCCGTCCGCTTCCGATTATAGACACCCGCTTTCGCCGCAAGGAGTGCGGTCCCAGCTACTGGGGATCACTGACCACTACCGACCGGTTCTCACTCCTCCGCCTCCTCCGCGTCGTTCACCACATCTACTACGCGGTTGCGGATCGAGAACACGACCTTCTGGTCCACATCCGGGACGAACGTTACGCGCATCGGACTGCGCTCCCAGGCTGGAGGAGGGCACTCTGAATCCGGATCGTCGTCCCCTCCCGGCTCGCCCACATCTTTTTTCAGGATCGGTTTGCGGCGTCCCACCTGCGCCACCATCGCATAGAGTGTCTTGCCGTCGTCGGAAACGCCGCAGTACGCAACGTAGTCGCGATACCAGCTCGCCGTCGAATAGAAAGGATCGAATTCAGGCAGGTTCAGTTGCGAAATCCGCCCGGTCAGCCGATCGACCAGCAGCCAACCTCCGCGCTGCCATTGCCACCTGGCGGCGCTGGCGGTTTCGGTCGGCAGAGCGTCATTGATGCGGAATGCGCGCCGCACCACAAACAGCCGGTCGGTCAGTTCGTGTGGATTGCCCGTCGTGTACTCCTTGAGCCGCGCGTCCACAAATAACGGCCGCACTCTTAAGTCGAGCAGCTTTTCTCCCGTCGCGTTCGGCCATTTGGCAGCTGTCCACTTGCCGAACGCAATGACATGCGGCTTCGAAGCGGCAGAGCACTCGCAGGCAATCGCGAGAATAAAGAACAACGGCAAAAGTTTGCGGAGATTCATTCTAAAAGCCTTGCACCACTTTGCGTGGCCCGCCATGACAGATGAACACCGAAATTGTTCAGTTTTGACCATCAGCGCGACGCGATATCGGCTAGAATTACCGCAAGGTCGTGTAATGAACGTCCCGCCGCGTCGCCCACGGACAACCCTTTCTCCACGCTCCAACTCTTACTCTGCTATGGGGGAGGTGGTGTCCGGCCGTCGCAAACAGTCTATTTTGGTGGTGGACGACCACCGGCTGAATGCCGAACTCCTGCGGGAGTTGCTCGCCACGCGCGGCTATCAGGCTTCCATCGTACCCAGTGCTGCCGATGCGGAAGAGCAGATTCGTAGCGATCCGCCCGACCTTATCTTGCTCGACGTCGTCATGCCGGGCAAAACGGGCTACGAACTCTGCCACGAGCTCAAGGACGATCCCGCAACCCGCCTCATTCCGATCGTGATGATCACCGGCCTCGACGCCCACGAAGACCGCCTGCGGGCCATCGGGGCCGGGGCCGACGATTTCCTGACCAAGCCCATCAGCGCCGAGGAACTATTTGCGCGCGTCAAGTCGCTTTTGAAGCTGAAGGAGTTCACCGACGAACTCGAAACGGCAGAATCCGTACTCTGCACACTGGGCTTGAGCGTCGAAGCGCGTGATCCTTACACGGAAGGCCACTGCGAGCGCCTTGCTCGCGACGCCAGCGAACTCGGCCGCTATCTCGGACTCGATGACGACTGCGTGGTCGCTCTCCGCCGCGGCGGCTATCTCCACGATCTCGGAAAAATCAGCGTCCCCGATGAGGTTCTAAAAAAGGGCAGCAACTTGACCCCGGAGGAATGGAAAATCATGAAGCAGCATCCGGTGGTTGGCGAGACGATCTGCCGCCCGCTGAAGTCGCTGCGGCTGGTGTTGCCCATTATTCGCCATCATCACGAGCATTCGGACGGCAGCGGCTATCCCGACGGCCTGAAGAACAGCGAGATCCCGCTCCTGCCACGCGTTCTGCAGGTCGTCGACGTCTACGACGCGCTGCGCACGGATCGTCCCTACAAGAAGGCCCTCCCGCACGAGCAAGCCGCGTTCACCATGCGCGAAGAAGCAAGAGCCGGCCTCTGGGATGAAGAGCTGGTCGACGAATTTTTCCTCTTGCTCGACAAGCGCCGTCAGGTAGCATAGCTACTAGGTTTCAAAGTTTCAGAGTTTCAAGGCTTGAAAGTGGTAGAAACTCTGGCGTCACTTTGAAACTCTGAAACTTTTGAAACTTGAAACCTTTGACTCCGGCCTACTCCATCATCATCCCCGCCTACAACGAAAGCGGCCGCATCCGCCCGACTCTCGATGAGGTACTGCGCTATTCCGAGCAGCAGGGTTGGAACGTGGAGATCATCGTCGTCGACGATGGCTCGCGCGACGACACGACAGCCATCATCCGGGAATACAACATGCGCCATCCGCAAATCCGGCTGATCGACAACCCCGAAAACCACGGCAAAGGATTCAGCGTCCGCGCTGGCATGTTGGATGCACGTGGCGACCTCTGCCTGTTTACCGACGCCGATCTTTCCTCGCCCATGACCGAGGCGCAACACCTTTTCGATGCCATCGCCGAAGGCGCCGATATCGCCATCGGCTCGCGCTGGCTCCGCACCGAACTGCAAACCGAGCGGCAGCCGCTCTACCGCCAGTTGTTCGGCCGCATCTTCAATCTTGTGCTGCGTGTGATCCTCGGGCTGAATTTTGCGGATACGCAATGCGGCTTCAAGGCCTTTCGGCGCGACGCTGCACGACGCGTTTTTCCTTTGCAGAGAATTGAGCGTTGGGGCTTCGATCCCGAAATTCTGTTCCTGGCGAGGAAGATGGGTTTGGTAGTGAAGGAGGTCCCAGTCGTCTGGGCGCACAGCGAAGGCACGCGCCTTCATCCGTTCCGCGACGGCCTGCGCATGTTCGGCGACGTTGTGCGCATCCGCTGGAACTCGATCAGCGGCGCCTACAATTCAGAGGCCATGACTTCTCCCGGCAAGCTATGAGGCTGCTCGAAATGCCCGGCGCGCCAGCGGAACGACACGAACGCCGCGCTCCGCATCAGCGGCTAACGTGAATTCGGCCGCACATATCTCGCAAAGCCAGTACATCTCCGCACTGTTTGCAGGCTTGCGTATGGCCGCGTCGTTGTCAGTGGGCTGAGGGCGTTTTTCGAAGTGGAATAGTTTGCCGCAATGAAGGAACCGGAAGGAAGCCGAGCATGACGGATTGGAACACTTGGTAACCATTTGCCTGTTCCATTAAGCTTTTGGCTCCATTGTGATGTGGGCAGTCCCATCGGGAAAGGTTACGGAAGTAATTCGGGTTCCAAACTCGGCAACCCGCTCCCCAACACTAGACGCGTGCGGAAAGTTCACCCCGAGATGATTGTAGAGCATTTCCGGAATCGTTGTCGCTGCCAAGCTCTACTTGAATGGCTCGGCGTTTCAATTTCGCGAAGCGACTCTGACATTTGTATCGGCACTTGAGTGCACCCACTCCGTAATCTTCTCGCCCATCTCACTGCTCGTGATCACTCGCTCGCCCGAGCGCGCCAGATCCGGCGTCCTCAGGCCAGCGTTCAATACCGAGATGACTGCGGCTTCCACGCATTCGGCTTCCCGAGGGAGCTTGAACGTATAACGCAACATCATCGCCACCGACAAAATCGCGCCCAACGGATTGGCGATACCCTTGCCGGCAATGTCCGGAGCCGAGCCGTGCACCGGCTCGTATAATCCAACCGGCCCGCCAATGCTCGCCGAAGCCAGCAGTCCCAGCGCACCCACCACGCCGCCTGCCTGATCGGACAAAATGTCGCCAAACATGTTCTCCGTCAGAATCACGTCAAACTGCGTCGGTTTGAGAACCAGTGACATCGCCGCCGAGTCGACGTACATATGCGAAAGCTGAACATCGGGATAGCCGGCGCTAATGCGAGTCACCACTTCGCGCCACAGCCGCGAACACTCGAGCACGTTCGCTTTATCCACGGAGAGCACACGCTGCCGTCGCCCGCGCGCGAGCTCGAAGGCAACGCACGCAATGCGCTCGACCTCAGGCACGCTGTAGCGCATGGTGTTGTATGCGTGCTGCGAAGTACCCTGACCCTCAATCGAACGAGGCTGGCCGAAATACAAGCCACCCAGAAGTTCGCGCACGATCAGAATGTCCGTTCCCTGAACCATCTCAAACCGCAAAGGTGAACACGCGGCGAGCGCAGGATAAAAGACCGCTGGCCGTAAATTCGCAAACGCTCCCAATTCCTGCCGAAGCCGTAGCAGCCCTGCTTCGGGGCGGAGTTCGCGAGGATTGTGATCGAAAGCTGGAGTGCCGACCGCTCCCAGAAGAACTGCATCCGCGGCAAGACAGGACTGAAGCGTGCCGTCCGGCAAGGGATCGCCGAACTTCGTAAGCGCCGCCCCGCCGATTTCTTTTTCGTCCACCTCGAGGGTGTGGCCAAACGCCGACGCGACTTCGTGGAGCACACGAATGGCTTGCGTAGTAACTTCGGGGCCGATGCCATCACCAGGAAGAGAAATGATGCGGAGTCGCATGCGATCCTCGCTCTGTGCCGGATCAGGATACAGGACGACGCGGAAAGGTGAAAACCCGGACGCTAAACTCAGGACGCTAAACCTGGGCCGCTAAGAGCGGGAGGCGAATGCCGGCCCTATCAAACTCCCCACAGGTAGTCTTCCTGCTCGTGATGCTCGCCAAAGACATTGGCGCGGAGCGCGTGGTTCGGGGAGGGCAAATGTCCGGTGTACGATTCATGGCCTGCGGCAACGGCAGAGGCGGCTCGCGCCAGCGGCGGAATAGCCGCGGCGGCCGGCGGAAACTTGGGCGCTGCAAACCCGCTGCCAGCAAAATCGCGGATCAACTCCAGCAGATGGCTGTCCTGCACGCGCTTGATGCGATCCGCAAGAACGATAAACCGGCGATAGATTTCGTCCAGTTCCCGCCGCTCGAACTTGTACCCGAGTTGCTCGCAACGCATAGCCAGCGCGTGACGCCCCGAATGTTTGCCGAGCACCAGCCGCGAATCCGGCACGCCCACCGACTGCGGCGTCATGATCTCGTAGGTCAGCGGGTTCTTCAGCATCCCATCCTGGTGAATGCCCGCCTCGTGGGCAAACGCGTTGCGCCCGGTGATGGCCTTGTTTGGCTGCACCGGCACGCGCGTGATTTCGGCCAGCGTCTGGCTCGTCGGGTAAAGCTGCTCGCTGGCAAGGCCGGTTTCGTAGGGGTAACGATCCGCCCGAACGCGCATCGCCATCACCACCTCTTCGAGCGAGGCATTGCCGGCGCGTTCGCCGATGCCATTGATCGTGCACTCCACCTGCCGCGCACCGTTCTGAACTCCAGCCAGGGAGTTCGCAACCGCTAATCCAAGATCGTTGTGGCAATGCGTTGAGATAATAACGTTCTCGATTCCGGCAACCTTCTCCCGCAGCGTGCGGATCAGTTGGCCGTATTCCTCGGGCATGCTGTAGCCGACCGTGTCAGGAATGTTGACCGTAGTCGCTCCCGCTGCAATGACTGCCTCAACAACCTGGCAGAGAAACGGAATGTCTGTACGGGTCGCATCTTCGGGCGAGAACTGAATATCAGCACACAAAGATTTCGCGTGGCGTACCGCTTCGCGTGCCTGTTCCAGGCATTGCTCGCGGCTGATACGCAGTTTGTACTTCAGATGAATGTCGGAGGTCGCAAGAAAAACGTGAATGCGCGGATGAGCCGCGCCCTGCAATGCCTGCCAGGCCCGGTCGATATCGGGCTTGCATGCGCGCGCCAGGCCAGCAATGATCGGGCGGCGCACTGAAGCCGCGATGCTTTGCACGGCTTCAAAGTCGCCATCGGAGGCGATCGGGAATCCCGCCTCAATCACGTCGACACCAAGCCGGTCCAGTTGCTGGGCAAGCCGCAACTTCTCCGGAACACTCATGCTGCAGCCCGGTGACTGCTCGCCGTCACGAAGCGTCGTATCGAAGATAGTGATGCGCGACCGATCCATCTCTCGGAACCTCCTGCTGGAAACGCCTGCATGTAATCTATCGACCGCGAGCGGTCAAAGAAAAGTTTATTATTATTGTCATAACATTAGCACTAGTAATAGTATAAGAAGTACTTATGAAAGCTCAGCAATTGACAAATGCGCTGCAGGCGCGTCAGCCCGTTCAGGCATTCCCCTGCCGGTCGTCGGGTTTTGAAATGACCCGATGGCCCGATCACCCGATGACGCGATCCTTTTGCGTCTCCCCAATCCTTTGGAGTACGACCTAATGGAAATTTCTCAACTCGAAGTCTTCCTCACCGTAGCCCGCGAGCGTCGGTTCTCTCGCGCCGCGGAAAAGCTTTTTCGCACGCAGTCCGCAGTCAGCCAGACCATCCGCAAGCTGGAACTTGAACTTGGCGAGCCGCTCTTTGACCGCTCCTCGCGCGAGGGCGTGCTCACCGATGCCGGCCGTGTACTGCAGGAATACGCCGAAAAGCTGGTCAACCTCCGCCAGGATGCACAAGAGGCTTTGGTAGAGCTGCGCGAGTTGCAAAAAGGCAGGCTCTCGATCGCCGCCAACGAATTCACCTCGCTCTATCTTCTGCCGGTGCTGGCCGAGTTTCGACGCCTGCATCCCGCGATCAAAATCACGGTGCGCCGTTCGCTCGGCAGCCACATCCCCGATGACGTGCTCAAGCACGATGTGGAGCTGGGAGTCCTCTCCTACGATCCCCAGGAGCCGCAACTCAAATCAGTGGTCGTGTATCTGGACGAGTTGGTCTTTGTCGTGCCGCCCGGCCATCCCCTGGCTTCGGCGGGCGAAGTCAGCGTTCGTCAGCTAGGCGCCGAGTCGTTCGTGGCACATATTGTCACCTCACCCTATCGCGACAAGGTGATCGAAGCCTTCCAGCACCACAAGACTCCGCTGCACATGGACGTGGAACTCCCGACGCTGCAGGCCATCAAGCGCTTCGTGTGCATGGGCAACGGAGTCGCGCTAGTCCCAGAAATCAGCGTCGAGAACGAGATCGCCAGGGGCGACCTGGTGCGCGTTCCGGTGAGCGACCTTCATTTCCAGCGTAAGCTGCGCTTGGTGTATCGGCAGGAGTCCGCGTTGTCGCACGCGGGCCGGGCATTTCTGAAAGTAGCCGAGCAGGTAGCCAAAGACAAAGGAGGGCGCTACCGTTTCCACCGCGAGAAGTGACCAATTTGGCGGAAAAATATGGGTTTTAGGGTTTTAATTTTGCCGAAACGTTGCCGGATTAGCCCGCCGCCCGTAGAATTAATTGGCAGCCATTCTCCTGTAGGCCCGTAGCTCAGTCTGGTTAGAGCGCTTCCTTGACACGGAAGAGGTCGATGGTTCGAGTCCATTCGGGCCTACCATTTCAACTTTCCGCTCCTGCGTCTGAGCGCTGGGCAACGCCTTTTTGCCCTGCAAGGCCTCCTACCCCACTTCCGCCAGACCGTAGCTCAACGACCAGCGCGTGCGCATCGCTTTCAGCGCGCGCGCGATTTCTTCTTGTGACAAATCCGCGGTTGGCCCGGCCACAACGAATGCAGCCTCGCGCTTGGCGGCTTCGAGCAACTGGCGGTCGCGGATCAGATTCGCCACGCGGAAACTCGGGATGCCGGCTTGCTTCGTGCCAAAGAAATCTCCGGGGCCGCGCAGTTCAAGGTCAAGTTCGGCGATCTGGAAGCCGTCATTGGTGCGGGCCATCGCATCGAGGCGGCGCTGACCTTCTTCGGAGACTTTGCCGCCGTGCATGAGCACGCAATATGATTTGGCCGCCCCGCGTCCGATGCGTCCGCGCAGCTGATGCAGCTGCGCCAGACCGAAGCGGTCGGCGTGCTCGATCACCATCACGGTTGCGTTCGGAACATCCACGCCCACTTCGATCACCGTGGTGGCCACGAGAATCTCGATCTCGCCGCGCTGAAACTCGCGCATGATGCGCTCTTTGGTGTCGGCATCGAGCCGGCCATGGAGCAGTCCGACGTGCAGATTCGGAAAAATCTTCTCGCGCAGTTGCCGATGCATCTGCTCGGCCGCTTTCAGTTCGCGCTCTTCGTTTTCTTCGATCACGGGATAGACAACGTAGGCCTGATGGCCAGCGGCAATTTCGCGGCGCACGAACTCCCACACGTCAGCCGCGCGCTCGTCGGGCACCGCTTTGGTGACGATCGGAGTGCGTCCCGTCGGAAGCTCGTCCAGCACAGAGACATCGAGATCCCCGTAAAGAGTAAGCGCAAGCGTGCGCGGGATGGGCGTCGCGGTCATGACCAGCACGTCAGGCTCGGCATTTGTGTGGGGACGGGGCTCTGCCCCGTCCGCCCGAAGGCTCGTGTTCGTCCCACCTCCTTCTTTCTTCATCAGCTTCAGCCGTTGCATCAC
>PLHN01000045.1:1123-3022 GCA_003139975.1 Acidobacteriaceae bacterium | reverse complement strand
GCTGGCCACTCGATCCGCCGTTCTACATCCTGGATAACGCACTCGCGCATTTTCGTGTGGCAATTGAAAGCGGCAAAAATGCCGAAGCGGATTGGAAGGTGAGATTCTCGGAGTACTCGAAAGCTTTCCCCGATCTCGCCAGGGAATTTCAGCAGGGAATGGCTGGCGCATTGCCTGAAGGCTGGGACGCCGACATCCCGATCTTTCCGGCCGACCCAAAAGGTATGGCAACACGCGCCGCGTCGGGCAAAGTATTGAACGCCATCGGTCAGAAACTTCCCTCATTAATCGGTGGCTCGGCAGATTTAGATCCGTCCACTCGCACGGCGCTTAATGCGCTGGGCGATTTCGAAAACCCGCGCGATGAGGCAGGCAACCTGCAAGGATCTACGGGCGGCGGCTGGAGTTATGCGGGACGCAACCTGCACTTTGGTGTTCGCGAGCATGCGATGGGAGCCATCGCGAATGGGTTAGCGGTGCATGGCGGCGTCATACCGTTCACAGCGACGTTCCTCATTTTCTCGGACTACATGCGTCCACCGATTCGACTGGCGGCGCTAATGGAACAGGGGGTGATCTTTGTTTTCACCCACGACAGCCTCGCTGTAGGCGAAGATGGCTCAACGCACCAGCCGATCGAGCAATTGGCCTCGCTGCGCGCGATCCCGAATTTGCTCGTCATCCGTCCCTGCGATGCGAATGAGACAGCCGCAGCGTGGCGCGTCGCCATTCAGACACGGGATCGGCCGGTCACGCTGATCTTAACCCGGCAGGATGTGCCGACGTTTGACCGCACCCAATTTGCAGCGGCAGATGGGTTGAGACACGGTGCGTATGTTTTGGCTGATGCCCCCAATGGCAAACCAGACATCATCTTGATCGCCAGCGGATCGGAAGTCAGTTTGATCGTTGCGGCCTGCCAAAAACTGACCGAGAACGAGATCCAAGTTCGGCTTGTATCCATGCCGAGCTGGGAATTGTTTGATGCCCAACCTCCAAGTTATAGGGACTCGGTTCTTCCGCCATCAGGGCCCGCACGGCTTGCGGTTGAAGCGGGCGTCACTCAAGGCTGGCGCAAGTATGTGGGCGACGGGGGCGACGTGATTGGCGTGGACCGTTTCGGTGCGTCCGCTCCGGGAAAGGTTGTGATGCGCGAGTACGGTTTCACTGTGGACAACGTCTACGAGCGCGCAATGGAGCTGGTGAACCGGAAACGTTCAGGCCCCCATCAGATGACTGACGAGGAAGCCGTGGATGCGTGGCACAACGAAGGAGATCCAAACTGATGCGTGTCGGAATTGCAGCGGATCATGCAGTGTTTGCCGCGAAGGAACAACTGACCAGAGTGCTGCGTGAGTTTGGACACGAGGTCCGGGATCTCGGCCCGTCCAACTGGAGCGACTTTCGGAAGGGGGTTCCTGCCGGCAGAAGATTCCCTGCCATAAGCTGGGGTTTGCAACAAACCGATAATAGAGGAACCGTATACAAAACATCATGCCTGTGAAACACGAATTCAAAGTTGGGGATCACGTGAAGTGGAACTCGGAAGCGGGCCGCGTCTGCGGAACGATCAAGAAGAAGGTCACGTCCGCCATCAAATTTAAGACCTACACCGTCCGCGCCACGGCGGAGGAGCCGCAGTATTTGATCAAGAGCGACAAGACCGACCACATGGCCATGCACAAAGGCGCGGCTCTCAAAAAACTCGGTCGGAGCGGCCACGCATCACCGAAACGGTTAGCGCACCAGAAGAAGAAATGAGGCTGAAGGAATTAGCATAAAATGAAGGCGCAACAACTTGAAATCGGCATGCTTGGCTTGCGCGTCATGGGGCGCAATCGCTTGCTGAACATGGCCGATCACGGACATTCCGTGACTGGCTACGACAAGGATGCCGCC
>PLHN01000045.1:0-1073 GCA_003139975.1 Acidobacteriaceae bacterium | reverse complement strand
GATCTGCTCGCGCACCTCCAACCGGGCGATCTCATCATTGATGCCGGCAACTCTTGCTTCAAAGACACGGACGTGCGCCTCCGCAACTTGGCGGCGAAAGGCATCCAATTCCTCGGCGTCGGCGTGTCGGGAGGAAAGGAAGGCGCGCGTCATGGACCTAGCATCATGCGGGGCGGGCCGAAAGAGGCTTACGAGCGCGTTCGTCCCGTGCCGGAAGCCGTCGCTGCCGGGGTGAGCGGCGATCCGTGCGTGACTTACCTCGGTCCCAGTTCGGCCGGTCACTTCGTGAAGATGGTCCACAACGGGATCGAGTACGGGTTGATGCAACTTATCGCTGAAACCTACGACCTGATGAAACGCGGCCTTGCTTTGAACGAGGACCAACTGCGCGCCGTGTATAGTGAATGGAACAACGGTGAACTGACGGTTACCTGATGGAAATCAGCAGTCACATTTTCGGCAAAGTAGATGGGACGACCGGCCGGCGGCTGATCGACGAAATCCTCGCCGTGGCCAAGCAGAAAAGCACCGGCATGTGGACCTCGCAGAGCGCGATGGAACTGCAAGTGCCGATTCCGACAATTGACCTGGCGGTTGCGATGCGCGACTTGTCCGTGTTCGCGAAGGAACGGGAACAGTCCAGCGCGACCTATCAGCGATCCATCCGGCAGTTCAACAACGGGCGCGACACGTTTCTCGCGCAATTGAGCCACGCGCTTATTGCCGGGATGATTATTGTCTATGCCCAAGCCCTGGCGCTTCTGGCGGTTGCTTCAGACCAATACGACTATCCCCTTGACCCTGAAGCCGTGGGGCGGATCCGGCGAGGTGGCTGCATCATCCGCGCCGCGTTGCTGGAAGACATCTGCGCGGCATTTCACGCGCGGCCTGACCTGCCCAATTTGCTGCTGGATCCCAAGTTGTCGCGCAAGGTCATGGAGCAACAGGAAGATTTACGCCGGGTGGTTTGCCAGACGGCTGAGTCAGGGGTGCCGGTCCCGGGGCTGATGGTTTCATTGGGTTATCTCGACGCCTATCGCAGCGCCTGGCTGCCGGCCAACCTCATCCAGGCC
>PLHN01000394.1 GCA_003139975.1 Acidobacteriaceae bacterium | reverse complement strand
CGCTCCCACAGCGCGGTGCGCAGATCGTCGAGCGCCGTTGTTTCCTTGGGAGCAGTGTTGCCTGCCTCCGCCGCAGGCGATGCTGTTCGTTTGGTTGTTCCATCCGCGGCTGTTCCAGCTTCCTCCCCGGATGGCGTTTTCGAGGGCCCGATCGACGGTTCAATAGCCGAATATTCAGTGTGCGGCAAGTCGGTCGTCTGCGGTGCTGTCGTCTCCGTCGCATCCGGCCTTGTATTTACCGGTCCGCTATCCTTCGTCGTGACCTTTTGTTCGTTCGTCCAGGAAATTAGTTCAGCCAAGCGCTCCAGCGTTCCGGCCTCGGTATTCGAGAAGTTCCCGACATGCGGGGAGAAAACCTCGAGCAGGCCGATCACGCGGAGATCCGAAACAACGGGCGTAGCCAGAACCGAGCGAACGCCGAGTGCGCGGCAAAGCTCGGCATCTACCCGCGCGTCCGTGTCCGTATCTTCGCAGAGAACGCGCTGGCCAGTGCGCACGCATTCGCCGGAAAGACCTTCTTGCACATCCACTTCCGAACCCGGCGGAGGCGCGGGATCGCCGGCGCGCCTGCGGCACACCATTCGTCCATCGGTCAGAAGCGCAAGAGCGGAACCGCTCGCGCCCGTAAGCGTCATCGCGCGCTCGGTAATGAGCTGGCAAATGGCATCCGCGTTGTTTTCGCCGCTTTCCATATCGCGGGTCCTGATTTCGCGCACCTCGCGACGGACATCATCTAGATCTGAAAGCAGTTGTGCTCGATTCGGAGCCGCAGCCCTTGAAAGGCCCAACGCAGGGGCGGCTGCTTGATCGGCGTCCGGCGATCCCTCTTGCCGATGGCGAGCGAGTTGTTCGGCGCGTGCTTCGTGATTGGCGCAAGCTATTAGTTGGTTGACGAAGAGCCATTCCTTGAGCGCCGTCATCGCGCGATCGGGAAGCGGAGAAAATCGAATACCGGCGCGTCCGGCGTCATCGTGCCACACGACCACGCCGCCGCCGTGGACGAGACTCTTGGTCTCGGGAAGATCGAGGCAAAGCGAAACCGGATGGTTAACCTCGAGACGATCCGTACTCTGAGCGTCGGCGCTCTGCAGACCGACGCTATCCCCGGACTGAACACAGAAACCGTCTTCGTTGAGGTCGAGCAATTCGCTCAGGTCAAAGACGATCCCCGTCTGCGGCCCGTTGAAACTCACGTACACGGGAGTGTGGAGCTTATGTCGAAGGCGGCGCCGTCGATCTCCCCCGGGAAAAGACAGCGGTGGACCCGACAGTGTGGCTATGCTGCGATCCATTTACCCAACATATTACCCCAGAGGTCCAAGGTATGGGGCAGGAACTGGCGCGACGGTCTAGAGATTGGCAGCCAGGGGAGGAGCGTCGCTCTGCCTGGCAACCAGGGCCGGAGGCACGACGAGTACGCGATCGAGCGCGTCTGCCAGCGCACGGGGGAATTCCGACGTAAGGAGGTTGACGTCCAGCTGAAGATCGCGCCTTTCATAGGCGCGATAAACGACCAGCGCGCCGCGCGGTTGGTTTGACGTTGTCACCAGGTCGAGCATCAACTTCCACGACGGCTGGTTGGAGATGGCCGCCATGTGCGGCGCCTTGCTCCAATGGAAGCGACGGCTGGCATCGCCGGAGCGATCGGAAAACGGCGGAAATACCTGGAAGTCGAAGCCGTCGAAATCATTGCCGTTGAAGGCCGCGACGAGGATTCTGCGCACCTGGTCGAAATCGGCCGCTACCTTGAGTTCTTCAACCGCCCGTCGTACGGAAAGATTGTTAATAAAGATCTGACGCTGCTCGATCGTGCGCTGTGCAACACGGCGCAATTCGCCGAACTCGATATAGTTAAGATGTTGCACTCCCATCCAGATGCCGGTTCCGACCACCGCCAGCACCAGGCCCAGGGAACTGCCCGTCGGCCAGAGCAGGAACAAGCTCAACATCGCAAACACCGCCGAGACCGCGTACAGGACGATGACGACCTGCCGATGCGAAAGGCCCATCTGCAGCAGTTTGTGGTGAATGTGCTCGCGGTCCGCGGTGAAGATGGGCCGGCCGCTGATCAGCCGGCGCAGGATGGAAAGCAAGGTTTCCAGAATCGGCAATCCGAAAGAGACCACCGGAATGGCGACTGCGACAAAGGTAGGCGCTTTCTGCGCGCCCGCCAGAGCGAGCGCGCTGAGCGTGAAACCGATAAACAGGCTGCCTGAGTCCCCGAGGAAAATCGTGGCTGGATTGAAGTTGAAGCGCAGGAATCCCAGGATGGCGCCAGCCAGAGTAATGCTCATCAAAGCGCCCAGCCAGGATTGGTTTACCAGGGCAACCACAAAAAAAACGATGGTCGAAAAAAGCGCCGATCCGGCCGCTAACCCATCGAGGCCGTCAATCAAATTGAAAGCATTCGTAACCGCGACCACCCACAGCACCGTGGCTGGCAAATCCACGAACCAGGGCAATGTGTGTACACCAAGCAGAGGCAGGTTTAAAACGTGCATGCCTCCAACGAAGAGCATGCCCGCCGCGATTGCCTGCACTGCGAATTTGGTATACGGTCCGGCTCCGTGCAGATCGTCATAGATACCGAGGCAAAAAATGAGGCAGCCTGGAACGTAAATGCGCAGCAGCGTTGCCAGATCAGTCCCGGAAGAAAGGCGCGGAAATACCAGTGAGAGGCCTAACCACAAGCCCAACGTAACGGAAAAGGCCAGGAATATAGCCGCTCCGCCCAGTCGGGGAAGCGGAGTTTCGTGAACGTGGCGGCCATTCTGAGGCTTCGAAACCCAGCCCCGACGCGTTGCCGTGTCTCGAACTTGGCGGGTGGCTGCAAACGAAAGCGCCAGCGAAAATGCAAATAATCCGAAGAACAGAAGCGTCAAATCAAATTTCCCTTCTGGTTGAAATGCCTGTCATCTCAAGCCATCTTCGGAGAGAACTTTCAGTTCTCCCAGTCAGGGGACCGCACTTTCGTGGCGCTTGCCGATAGTGTGTTTTGTTTTCTGGAAATATACAGCTCTATCCTGAGGAAGAGCAATAGGAAGGGCGGGCAAATGAGTGTTGATTTTTGCGAGTCCCAGCCCGCAGAGGGGCGTTTGGCGGGCAATCTCCGCGTCCGGCTATGTTAGACTCAAGCCACGTTTCAATCCAGGAGTCTCAGAGTATGGCAGAGTGGAAGCGGCGTCTGTTCCTGTGCGCCGGAAGAGTGCTTCTTGTTGGCTTGTGCAGCCTGTGCCTGCGAGCGCAAACTCCTGTCGGCGCTGAGACCCCGCACCCGACGCCCGATCCGGCGCAGCCTGGGAGTTCGTCGTCGGCGTCCTTGCCGCCAAATTCCAACGTCAAGCTGGGGATTGGGGATTTGATCGAGGTTACTGTATTCGGGATCCCGGACCTCATGACCAAGACTCGCATCAGCGGGACGGGAGATATCTACCTGCCGCTGATCGATTATGTTCACGTCGCGGATCTGACCACCGACGAGGCGCAGGGGCTCATTCAGAAGCGTCTCGAAGATGGAGGCTTCGTCCGCGGCCCTCACGTTGCAATTTTCATCGACGAGTCGGCCTCGCAGGCCATTACGATGGCCGGTGAAGTGGGGCGTCCAGGGTCCTATCCTGCTATCGGCGAGCGGCGCCTGTTTGACCTGATCTCGGCGGCTGGAGGCCTGTCGGACAAGGCAGGCCGCATGGTGACCATCGAGCACCGTGGGGATTCAGACCACAAGGTCGTGCTGCAGCTTTCGTCGAATCTCGCCGAAGACACGCAGAACAACGTGGAGGTCTTTCCGGGAGATACCATCATCGTCTCGCGAGCCGGAGTTATTTATGTTGTCGGGGATGTGGGACATCCCAGCGGATTTCTGATTGAGGACAACACGCTGACCGTCCTCAAAGCGCTGGCGCTGGCTGGCGGCAGCACGAGAACCTCAGCCTTGAGCAAGACCAGGATCCTTCGCCAGACGCCGAACGGAGTCCAGGAGATCCCCGTCAATTTGAAGAAAATGCTGTACGCGAAGGCGCCTGACTTACCGATGACGAAAGGGGACATTTTGTTTGTTCCCGGAAGTGCTGCGAAGGGAGCAGCCTATCGGTCTACCGACGTAGCGATGGCAGTGTCAACCGCGCTGGCCGTGATCGCCGTGCACTAGGGATACGGTTCTCAGGCGGCCGCGACTCGGGGCAGGTCCTCCGACCCGAGCAATTCTTCCAGGACGGAGATGTAATTCCACGCCGTCTGCTCACGGGAGAGCTTTTCAACTATGTATTGCCTGCCGTTCGTTCCCAGTTGACTCCTGCGCGCGGGGTCTCGCGCCAGCAAGCAGATCGCTTTCTCTAGCGCAACGCTGTCTTCTGGCGGCGCAAACACGCCAGCGCGCGCTTCCTCCACAATCTGGCGCGACTGTCCCTCAACCGCAACGACAACCGGGCGCGCACACGCCATGTATTCGAGCAGTTTCGTTGGAATGACGGTCTTGAACAGGTCGGCCCGTTTCAGCATGACAAGGCAGAGATCGGCAGCAGAAATAAACGCTGGGATGTACTCGCGGGGTTGCTGATCGAGGAATCGGACATTCGTAAGGCGCCGCGCCGCAGCCAACTGAATGATGCTCTGTTTTTCCGCTCCCTCACCAATCAGAAGGAACATAGCATCGGGCAGCGTCGTCTGCAATTCTTCGGCGGTAGCAATCAGAGTTTCCAGGCCGTGCGCCATCCCCATGGTGCCGGCGTAGCAGATCAGAAAACGGTGGTCGAGGTTGAAACGATTGCGAACCTCGGTGGCAGCGTCTGCGTCAGGACGGAAGAGATCGGTTTCGACGCCATTTTCGACGACAGAGATTCTTTCCGCGGGGACGCGCCACTGCCGGATCAAATGCTCTTTGAATGCCGGTGTGACAACGACGATGCGGTCAGCATACTTGTAGAGAAAGCCTGCGATACCACCAAGCGTGCGGTGCAGCAGGGATCCTTCGCCGCCCGCGCCGACCGCAGCCAACGATTCAGGCCAGAGATCGCGGACCTCGAAAACAAAAGGCACGCGCTTCCACCGGGCAATCCACCATCCGGCCAGCGCGCACAAAAGCTGGGGCGATGTCGCGATGATGACATCGGGCTTAGCCAGGCCAACGCCGGCGATCGCAGCCGACATACAGAACGAAGCGTAGTTGCGGATTCTTTCGTGCGCCTTACGATTGGGCAGCGGCCAGAGCCACGTGCGCTCCACATGAACTCCATCGACCTGTTCCGAGTAACGCAGATGGCGCAACCGGGAACGCCACTCCGCAGGAACGACGCCTGTAGGATGGTTGGGGAATCCTGTAAGCACGGTCACGTCATGGCCCATGCGCGCCCAATGGCGCGACAGTTCGGCAGCGCGCGCGGCAGGGGCTCCCATCTCCGGCGAAAAGTATTGCGAAATGTAGAGAATCTTCACGATCAGTAATGCAGCAACTTGAAAATGCTCTTTCTAACCAGCGCTCGTCCCTGATTGGCGCGGCGTTGGCTGTAGTCGTCCCATCGATCTGCGAACTCCGCGAAACGCCGGTTTCCGGTCAACGTCGCCATCACTCGCAACTGTACGATATGCAGGCGATGATAGAAAGGGCTGGCGAGCATTTGCAAACCCGGTCCGGATTGCTCGTAAAGCGACCAGTAGCCGGTATCGTAGCGCGCCAGATTGTTGAGCAAGGTCTCGACCCCGCCATCGAAAATCCGCCGCGCGTTTGCATCGCCGCGCGCAAGCCAGAAGTCGAACACGCCCCACAGTGCCCAGATGAAGCCGTTCAAAATGTGAGTCGGCGGATTGACGAGATATTCCTCGATCCAGAGATTGTTGTCCGCGTCTTCAAAGAGAACGCCTCCGTCCGCGACGGGCATGGTCAGCGCAATGAAGGCTTGATCTGCCGCTTTCAGATATCCTTCGTCTCTCGCCTCCGCATAAGCGCGAAGAAGCAGCGACACTCCCTGGCCCTGCGCCAAACCTGAGTACCATGGCGCCTTGAGCGTGTCGCGATATTCCCAATCGAAATGGTGGTTCCAGACCCATAGGCCGCGTGGATTCTGCTCTAGATTGCCGGCCAGCCAGTTCGCGGCTTTGAGAGTTTTTTGGCGGCGCGATTCGTTGTGCGTCGCACAGAGAATATTGCAATTCGCAAGGCCCCATTGCGCAATCGCAATCGGGTTGTACTGCAGGCCGATCGCGCCGCGATAATCGAGCATGGGAATGCCGCTGGCGTCGTGGGGGCCAGCGTAGTCAGCCTTTTCTCGGAACAACATGTAGTAGGGGCCGAATTGCATGTTGGTGGCCTGGGAATTGATCTCCGGCGTCTCGTGCCAGAATGTGAGCTGGCTGCGTCCCGCGCCAAGATAGGCCGGGAGGATGCGTCGGTAGTAGCGCCAGCGCGCGGCCAGAGTCATGCGGATGGCCTCGCCGCTGGGCCGCATGCGGCCGGAATGGGTTTCTGGTTTGAATCAACTTCCCAGAGCGTAGCGACCAGGTCATCCTGCCTTACGGCGATCGTGGTGGCTGCGAGATAGTTTGTCGTGTTGTTGCCATCGGGCAGGATGGCGTTGCCGTACTGAAAATAGCGCATTGGCAACGAATCTTTTTCCCAGCGTGCCTGCGTCTGCCAGTTCGTTCCGTCGGTCGAGCCGGCGAGATGAACTTCTCGAGTTGAGTTTACGAGGCTGGGCTCGACCATAGTCGAAAAGAAAAGCCCGTTGGCGGTACGGCAGCCGAAAATCGACGAACTGGCGAGGTCGGCGATCTTCTTGACACGCCCTGTGCGGTCAAGGAGCAGCACGTGGTTTTGTTCCAAGGGAGTGTCGGTTGAGAGGTAGAGTCCATCTTCCGCAGGGATGGCAGCCACGGCGCGGGCCTGCTGATTGCCTGACAGAACAGTTTCGATGGAACGGAGATCGCGGTCGGCGCGCAGGATCCTGCATTCGGCGCCTTCATCGCCGGTGAGGATCCAGAGGCAATCAGCCCAGCGGTCGTAAACGATGTTGTGGACGTGGCGAATGGTGCCGGCGGGAAAAGTGTAAGCGACGTGCCACGTTTGGCCGTGATCGGCGGATGCGTAAATGTACACTTCCGCGCGGGCGCGGTTATCGAAATATTCACCCCAGTAAATGTTTCCGCCGGGGACGGCGGCAATGTGGAGCGGACGCGTGCCGCGACTCACTTCATGGGTTGTCTGGAATTGCTTGCTCTCGGGAGCGCGCGTGGCGATGGCGCCGGGGACGGCGGCGATCATCGTTTTGTCATCAAGCGCTACAAGGGCATGAAAGCCGTCGCGTACGAGGCGATATGTGAGGCGAGAGCGCGAAGTTATATTTCTCCACCAGTCGGGGCGGAAGCTGGCCACAGTTTCCCATGCAGCGTTTTCCGAATGCTGCAAGTGCGCGGATTGCAGGCTAACGAGTTCGTAGCCACGACAGCCATAGAGAACGTCGCCGTCCCAGGCGAGCACGCGGATGCCGCGCCAGGCAGCGACTTTGCGCAAGCTCGCTGCGGAGGACTTTCCCGCGCCAAGCTCGTGTTCATGTGCGCCAGCTGACATCAGTTTTCAATTTTGCGCGCGAGGAATGGGCCGATGGCGAGCACGTCCATTTTCGTGCGCTGGAAGCAATCAATCCCTTCCTCGGGCGTGCAGACGATGGGCTCATTCTCGTTGAAGCTGGTATTGAGGATCACGGGACTCCCGGTCTTCTGGCCGAAAGTCTTGATCAGGTCGTAATAGAGCGGGTTCTCATCGCGCGTTACAGTCTGGAGACGGCCCGTGTCATCCACGTGATTGACAGCGCACAGGCTCTTTCGCTTGTCGGGACGAATTTTGTATACGTGAAGCATGTAGGGCGAAGGATGATCGTGTTCGAAATAATCGTGCTGCGCCTCGGCGAGAATTGCCGGCGCGAACGGGCGAAACCACTCGCGGTGCTTGATGCGGGCGTTGAGCACGTCTTTCATGTTGGGCAGACCGGGATGCGTGACGATCGAGCGATTGCCTAACGCGCGCGGGCCCCATTCCATTCGGCCCTGGAACCAGCCGACGACGTTCCCTTGGACCATTTCGTTGGAGACCGCATCGAGCAGTGGTTCGCGGCCGAGGCGCTCGTATTTCACACGGGCGGACTTTAGCGCCGCTTCCACGTGAGCCTCCGAGAATTCAGGGCCGAGGTAGGCGTGATTCATCTGTTCGCGCCGCGGCTGTTGCAAGACGGCGTAATAAACGTAAAGCGCGGCGCCAATCGCCAAGCCTTCGTCACCAGCGGCGGGTTGAATCCAGGTTTGGCGGAAGGGAGTTCGGGTAAATATTTTTCCGTTGGCAACGCTGTTGAGAGCGCAGCCTCCAGCCATGGCCATGTTTTCGTCTGGCATACGC
>PLHN01000365.1 GCA_003139975.1 Acidobacteriaceae bacterium | reverse complement strand
GGCGCGTAGGAATTACTCTGTAGGAGAATCTCCTTTATGTCGGCGATCTCAGTACAGAAGTTGAATTGGCTCCAATGGCCCCAATTGGCCCCAACTTGGGAGCGCATCCACAGCATATGCCCAGACGCGTCATTCTTTCTTTCTCGGGAGTGGGTTGATTGCTGGCTTGAAACGTTTGGCAGAGAACTAAACCCCGACCTTATGACATTCGTAAGAGACGGTGAGGTGGTTGGGTGCTGTCTCCTGGTCTGGCGCACTCGGTGGGTGCGAGGTATCCCGCTGCGCCGGGTGTATCTAAACTGCGCCGGTGAAGACGAAGCTGATGAGACGTGCACTGAGTACAACTCCCTTTTGAGCCTCCCAGATTGCGGGGAACGCGTGGCGGAAGCCCTCGCATCATTTCTGAAGAAGCGGCGCTGGGACGAGCTGATGCTGTGTGGAGTAGTGGACCAAGAAGCGATCCGGATTCTAGCCGAAGCATTCGGTAAGTACGAAGTCTCGGAAAAGCCGGCGCGTTATGTCGACTTTGCTTCGCTCCGCGAGCAGCGGCGCGATTATCTCAATTNNTTGCTCTCGAAGAAGAAACGCTATCACATTCGCCGCACGCAGCTTTCGTTCGAGGAAGTCGGAGGCACCTGTACGGTGCACCTTGCCCAAAGTGTAGACGAGGCCTTGGAAATGCTGCGGCAACTTGCAGAGTTGCACCAGGCAACATGGAAGGCGCGCGGTGCCGCTGGTTCTTTCAGCTCGGCGAGGTTTACGCACTTTCACAATTCAATGATTAAGAAGCACTTTGATCGAATTATGCTTTTCCGGGTGCAGGCTGGTGACGAGATCGTGGGCCTTCTGTATTGCTTCCATTACAAAGGTTGGGTTTATTACTATCAATCCGGCTTTTGCTATTCATTGAACAGCCGAATGAGCCCCGGCCTGCTGACTCTCTACTACGTAATTAGCGCATGCCTGGGACGGGAGGAACTTCAAGGGTTTGATTTCATGGCGGGCGACGCGGACCACAAGCGTTCACTCACGCGTGACTCCGACTACAAGCCGCTGCGCTGGTTCGTCGTTCGTCGGCGTACCCTGCCAAGTCTGCTGTATCTGCTTCTCAGATCTCTGAAAGGAAAATATGTTGGACCTACTCAGAAATACCGCTCACCGGAGCAACGCCCTGGCGGGAGTGAGCATGCCGTGGACGCATCTGTATCGACGACTGGCGAAGTCCTGCCAACGACGAAGCTGCAAACAAATAGCTCCTCCCTCGGGCGATTTCGAGTTCTGGTTCTCGACGCCGACAGTGCGGCAGGCTTAGAGACCGTCCAAAGCCTGGGCCGAGGCGGGTGCATTATACATACTGCTAGCCTGCGCCCCGAGTATTCTCGCCATCGGTCTCGCTTCATCCGCAGACAGATCGAGTTGGCCGGCTCGGAAGACGGGGGCATCCGCGAGCTCGTCAATCTCTTTCGGACTGAGAATTACGATCTTGTAGTTCCAGCGACCGAGGTTGCCTTGCTTGCAATGCTTTCGCCGGAAATCCCTGACGACATGTATGAGCGGGCTGTTTTGCCCCCTCGATCTAGCCTTCAGACTGCGTTGGATAAGCGTGCGGTCCTGGATTTGGCCCGCCGCGCGGGTGTGCGAGTTCCCTCAGGGGAGTTAGTTTCCGTTGAGAGTCGGCCGCCGGAGAACTTCCCCGTCGTCCTCAAACCTGTATTCAGTAAAGTGAGCACGTCCGGCGCTGTGCAAGAGTTCCATGTGACCATCGCCCGTGACGTGGATCAGTGGCGGGCGGCGCTTGGGTCGACCTATCGGGGCGTCCCCGTTCAGCAGGAGCAATATATCTCGGGAAAAGGCCTGGGTGTGGAGATGTTGTTTGAACACGGAGCGCTGCGCTGGTCGTTCCTTCACGAACGTGTACATGAATATCCGCTCACGGGTGGCGGCAGCAGCTATCGTATTTCGATCGAATTAAGAGGTGACCTTGTGCAAAGCGCGACCGCGCTTTTGTCAGCGCTTCACTGGCACGGAGTCGCGATGGTTGAATTCAAAGTCCCTGCCGGCGGCGAAGCATATCTGATTGAGATCAATCCTCGACTGTNNTGATTGCGGAGTCGATTTTCCCTCGGGGCTGCTCTGCCTCAGCACCGGCCAGTCCCTTCCGCGACAGCCGGAATACCGCGTCGGCCATTTCACTCGAAACATCTATCGCGACGTTGAATGGTTCAAAGCAAACCTGAAGGCCGACCACTCAGACCCGTTGCTCCTTACGAGGCCCGTAGTCTCCTCGGCGCTTGAGTGGTTGCGCCCCTTGGTCGGCAAAGAAAGCTGGGACTTCTTTTGTTGGTCCGATTTAGGCGTGATAATCGGCGAATTGAAAACACTCGTTCGCGAACATNNCGAGCTATCAAGCGGCGTAGCCGCAATGTGTATCTCAGATATTTGCAGCAGCCCCGACTAATCGGCAGACTGCGTCGGCGGAAAATCGACAGGGTGCTTTTTCTGTGTCATGGCAACATCTGCCGCAGCCCGCTTGCCGCCGCGCTGGCAGCTAGGCAATTCCCGAATGCCGCTTTCTTATCAGCGGGATTCTATCCGGCAACTGGACGGTCGAGTCCCGATTTCGTGCTCTCTGCCGCGGGCAAGCTTGGGGTCGATTTAGTGGCGCATCGTTCACAGCTGGTGAGCGCGCAGTTGATAAATGAGGCGGGACTTGTCGTGATCATGGATGTTCGCAATCGCGAACTTCTCAAAATAGAATTCCCTCACGCGCTTGAAAAGACGGTATTTCTTGGCATGCTGCTACCTCAACCAAAACTGGAAATCAAAGATCCTTATGATTATCCCGATTCGATGGGGGCCATTTCATCAGAGATCAATTGTGCAATCGAGCAGCTGGGTGGGTTGTTGATGTAGATTCGGTATTCCAAGATTGGAAAGACGCCCCTTGCTGTTTGGACTGAGGCATCATGGCCAATATTTGCCCGCGAACCGATAGACAGCCGTTTGTACTCGGAAACGCTCCCAACTCTGGTTATCGACGCCTGTCCGTCTCACATCATAGCGGGATGTCTTGCCCGGCAGATTCGTGCCGCCATAGAACGACAGCGCAGCCCGATAGCCAGCTTCTCGAGCTATTTCCTGTGTCTGATATGTGAAGCTGGTTCTGGCACCGACCGGGTAAGCAAGCACATCGGCATCGATGAAGAGTTGGTCCTTCAAAATCGATCTGGATTTGACCAGCTCTTCGCGTTGCTGGTTCGGCTCCAGCTGACTGAGCACCTGGTGGGAGTGCGTGTGGGACCCAATCGCCATTCCACCTCCAAGCATTTCCCGGGCCTCATCCCAGTTCAGGAATCGCCGCAGCGTTTCAGGTGGGCCATTCCCCTGCGTCTTTTCCTGCAATTCTCGCAGGAAGCGTACGGGGTCAGAATTCCCGGGCCTCTTAAAAAGCTTCAAGATCGCTCGTAGGCTCTCGGTTAATCCACCCCTGTCGACGTCGACAGCAAGATCGGCAGGATAGCGAAGAGAGAATTGGCGCCTGCGCGCAGCCTTTACCAGATAGGCAATATGGTCCCACCACGGAACGTGACAAGACCCAACCATGCTCGTTACAAGAAAGAACACGCCCTGCACGCCATGCGAGCGCAAGATCGGATAAGCGACATCATAGTTGTCCAGGTACCCATCGTCGAACGT
>PLHN01000318.1 GCA_003139975.1 Acidobacteriaceae bacterium | reverse complement strand
CCGGAGCGTCTGTATGCCCCCCTGATTCAGGATCCGGTATATGGTTATCCGGCAGTGAACGTCTTGCGGCAAAAAGCGAGCGAACATTTGCTCCTCAATTGGATGCAACGCCTCATAACGGTCCGCAGATCGACCGCGGTGTTTGGCAGGGGATCGATTGAGTTTCTCTATCCAGCCAATCATAGAATACTGGCCTATGTGCGGCGACTGGGAGACGAGGCGGTGCTGGTGGTAAACAATCTGTCGAGCACCGCGCAGGCTGTCGAACTGGATCTGCGGCGCTACACGGGAAATATTCCGATTGAGATGTTTGGTAGGAATATGTTTCCGCGCGTGGGCGAAGTTCCCTATCTGCTGACGATGGGGCCTTATCAGTTTTACTGGTTTCGGCTGAAACGAATCTGAACAAATGTGAATACTGAGAACGATGTTAGGTAAAGCGTGTCTACCCAAGGGCGCACGGCGGTACGTCGAACGGAGATCGAATTGGCAGAGGAGAGCTTTCTTACCGATGATTTTCTTCGCCAATTGATCAACGTAGGCGAAGCAGACATCCTAGTGGGCTTGCCCACGCACAACAACGCCAAAACTGTCGGGTCGATCGTCCACACAATTCAGAGCGGTATTCTACGCGGGTTTCCGCGCGAGCGAGCCGTGATCATTAATGTCGATGGGGGGTCGCGTGATGGCACTCCCGAACTGGTCACTGGCGTTTCTATCGACGATTCGCGCCCAGCCTCCAATCTGAATGCGCTCCGCACGTTGCACTCAATCAGCACGAAGTATGCGAGCAGTCCGGAGAGCGGAGTTGCGTTTCGGACCATTCTGGCTGCCGCGGAACTGCTTCGCGCCAAGGCCTGTGTGGTGATGTCCCCGCTGTCCACGAACGTCGAGCCCGAATGGCTCTCCAAACTTCTGCACCCCATTTTTGACGACGACTTCGATCTGGTGACCCCAACATATCGCCGACACAAATTTGAAGGCCTGCTCATAACGAATTTGCTATACCCGATGACCCGCGCGCTTTACGGGTTAAGAATCCGCGAGGCATATTCTCCAGAATTCGGCTTCTCCGGCCGTCTCGGCTGTCAGTTCCTCGAACAATATGTCTGGAACGATGGAGCAAACGGAGCCGGTGTCGAATTACGCCTTACTCTGGCTGCGATCACGGGACGATACCGTGTCTGCCAGTCCTTCCTTGGGGAGAAGATTCACATCGAGCGACATGCCGCTGACCTGGTTCCGGCGCTGCGGCAGACCGTCGGCACGCTCTTCTCCGCATTAGGGCCAGACTTCGCGGTATGGAGTATGGTCGCCGGTTCCCAGTCGCCCCCTACCACCGGGGCCGACCATGAGGTTGTTCTGGAACCAGTGCGCGTAAACCGGAAACGGTTGCGAGAGATGTTCTCGACCGGAGTTGCCGAATTGGAGTCTGTCTTTCGGTCCATTCTTTCCCCCGACACCCTCGCCGAACTCCAGGGGATCGCACGCCTGGGAGAAGAGGAATTTCATTACCCTGCAGAATTGTGGGTCAGGACGGTTTACGAGTTTGCCGCCTCATATCAGAGATCTGTGATCAGTAGGGATCACATTATCCAGGCTTTGGCGCCGCTTTTCCGCGGGAGAGTAGTCACATTCCTGAAGGAGAACCGCAACGCTTTTGCGGACGAGGTCGAGAACAATATCGAATCTTTGTGCCTTGAGTTCGAGCGATTGAAACCGTATCTCCTGCAGCTTTGGAAATCAAGAGAGTGAGGCAACTATGCGGGAAATGATTATCAGCGAACTAAGTCAGGCGCTGCACGAGATTGCCAGAGGTTTCGCACACTTCCTTCCGCGTCTCATCGTGATGCTGGCCCTTGCCCTTGCGGGTTGGGTGATCGCGTACGTTGCAAAAATGGTTTTGCGGAGCATTCTGAGGCTCGTTCAGTTCGACAAGCTTTCAGAAAACGCTGGCGCCTCACAATTGCTCACTAAGGCCGCGCTGCCGTCGGCGACGGAAATGCTGAGCCGGTTTGTCTTCTGGGTGGCTTGGCTGGGCTTCATTCTGCTGGGGGTGAGCGTGCTCGGGATCCTGGGCCTGCAAGAACAAGTCGCAAAATTCTTTCTTTTCTTGCCGCGTCTATTCGTGGCGATGTTCATCATGTTTTTCGGCTTGCTGGCAGCTAGTTTCTTTTCTCGTGCTGCCTTGTTGGCTGCGGTGAATGCGAACGTGCCTTCACCACGGGTTTTGAGCCTCGCTGTTCGCAGCATCATCCTTGTCTTCGTATTGTCGATTGTGTTTGAAGAACTGGGTCTGGCAGAACAGACAATGCTGGTTGCCTTCGGAATTGCCTTCGGAGCCCTGATGCTCGGCTTGGCAATCGCATTCGGCATGGGGGGCAGAGATCTAGCCCGGCGTTTCCTGGAGAAGAAAATTGTCGGCGGGAAAAAAGAGGAGGAGGAAGACGAACTGTCGCCGCTCTAGGACAGGAAGTGCCAACTCGCGCCCGTTGCAGTAGGATGAACTTCTCCTTCCTACTTCATTTGAGGGGCTAGCGCCATGCGACTACTCAGCATACGGCTCATCGTTTCCCTCATCGCGGGTATCACTCTGGTCTCGCTTTCGTCCTCCTATTACGAGGTACTGGGCGAGAAGCGTGGCATGCGCCAAGACTTGGAGCGGCGAGCCGAAGTATTGGGCGAAAGCCTCGCGGGGAATGTGGAGCGTGGCCTGGAGAAGAATTCAGCACAGGATTTGCAGAGCATCGTACAGCATTTTGGGAACCGGGAGCATCTCTCGGGACTGGCTATCTACGGCCGGCAGGGTGATTTGCTGGCAGTTACACCGGAGCTGGCATCCACGCTGGCTACCGTTCCTTCTGCAATGTCCCAAGCGTTGGGTGAGAACCATGGAGTGGGAGCGTTTCAACGAGTAGCCGATGCCTCGTTGCACATTTACGCTTTACCTCTCCACCAGCAAGACGAAGTCATCGGCGGCCTCGTGATTGTTCATGATGCCGGCTACATTCGGGCGGAGAGCCTTCGCATGTGGCGTGAAGCATTCCGGAGAGCGCTCGTCCATGTGTTTCTGATCGTGCTGATCACGCTGCTGATTGTGCGCTGGAGTATTGCCGCACCCATCGCACGTACGGCGCAGTGGATGCGAGCGTTGCGGACCGGGGCAGCCTCTTCACCCCGGCACGGCGCCGATCTGGATCTCTTTCGTCCCCTGGTGCGGGAAGTTGCCGCCTTCGCGGAAAGCCTTACCCAAGCGCGGTCGGCCGCCGAGACGGAGGCGCGCCTACGGGATACGGGTGAGTCGCAGTGGACGGCTGACCGACTCGCCGTGCACGTGCGCACGCGACTGGATAATGCGCGTCTTTTTGTCGTGTCGAATCGCGAGCCTTACATGCACATGCGGCGCGGCAAATCTGTGGAAGTGATAGTGCCCCCCAGTGGGGTGGTCACCGCGATCGAACCCGTGCTGCGCGCCTGTGACGGAACCTGGATCGCCCATGGCAATGGTGATGCCGACCTCGAGACGGTGGATGCGCACGACCGTCTGCGCGTGCCTCCGGAAGATCCTCGTTACACCTTGCGCCGGGTCTGGCTGAATAAGGCGGAAGAAGAAGGCTATTACTACGGATTTGCCAACGAGGGAATTTGGCCGCTCTGCCATATCGCGCACACCCGCCCGATTTTTCGCGCGGAGGACTGGAAATACTATCAGGCCGTCAACCTGAAGTTCGCCGATGCGTTGCTCGAAGAGATGAAGGATGTGGAGAAGCCCATTGTGCTAGTGCAGGATTATCACTTTGCGCTGCTGCCGCGACTAATTAAAGAAAAAAGGCCGGAGGCCAGGGTTGCAATCTTCTGGCACATCCCGTGGCCCAACCCGGAGGCCTTTGACATCTCCCCCTGGCGGCGCGAAGTTGTGGATGGTCTGCTCGGTGCCGATCTGATCGGATTTCACATCCAGTCGCACTGCAATAACTTCCTACATACAGTGGACCGTGTAGTGGAATCACGCGTCGATTGGGAACACTTTTCGGTAAGACGTCTCGATCATCTCACGCTGGTCCGACCCTTCCCCATCAGTGTCGACTTTACGGATGTGCAACTGCCGGAGTCGACGCCGAGTTCCTACGTCGAACGTTCCGCTTTGCTTGAAGCCTTAGGGGTTGAGGCCACCTTTATGGGTGTGGGCGTAGACCGGGTTGACTACACCAAGGGTATTCTGGAGCGGTTTCTGGCCATTGAGCATTTCCTGGACAAGTATCCTTCCTATCAGGGCAAGTTTATATTCGTACAGATTGGCGCTCCCAGCCGCAGCCATCTCAAACGCTATCACGATCTGATGTTGGAGGTGGAAGCGGAAGCCACTCGCATCAACGGGCGGTTCCAAACGGCGAAATGGAAGCCCATCGTCTTCCTGAACCGGCAGCATAATCATGAGGAGATTCAACGGTACTATCGCGCCGCGGACTTTTGCCTGGTAACGTCGTTGCACGATGGCATGAATCTGGTGGCGAAAGAATTCGTGGCGGCCCGGCACGATGAGAGAGGTGTCTTAATCCTGAGTTGCTTTACCGGCGCCGCCCACGAGTTGCACGACGCCTTGCAGATCAATCCCTACGACGTCGATCAGACGGCTGAGGCGATTCGTACAGCCCTTGAGATGGAACCGGAGGAAAAGGAATTGCGCATGCAGCGCATGCGGAAGACGGTCAGGGAACGCAACGTTTATCGCTGGGCAGGAACCCTCATCGCAGAACTCTGTGAGCTGCGTATGGACGCATCGGACGAAGGCAAGGAGAAACTCCGGGCGAGTTCTGCTGCTTGGGAATGAGGAGCATGTGGTTGTCCGCACGGTCAATGCAATCGTAGTCGAGCAGTTCATGAACGCAGTGGCACAGTCGCCGGTCTCAGCGCTTCTGCTCGACTATGACGGTACTCTTGCACCCTTCTGCCTCAATCGCCAGCATGCTCTCCCCTATCCGGGGATGACCGAACTCCTGCAGGAGATCATCGTAAATGGCCGCACCCGTGTGGTCATCGTTACAGGTCGAAACGCCCACGAAGTGATCCCGTTGCTTGCGATTCGCCCCAGTCTCGAGATCTGGGGATGCCATGGGTTGGAGCGGTTGAGACCGGATGGAACCCGCGAGACACCCCGCGTGGAAGAGCGTGTGATGCACGCACTGGCTGACGCAGATCGTTGGTTAAGGTATCAGGGGCTACACAACCGGGCTGAGTTCAAGACCGGCGCCGTCGCCATCCATTGGCGCGGGCTGGATGAAGCGACAGCGGCGGAAATCCGCAGCCAAGTCTTGCTGGGCTGGTTCCCCATTGCTCAAAGGACGCCCATGGAACTGCTGGAGTTCGATGGCGGTATTGAAATGCGCATGCCAGGTAGGGATAAAGGGGATGCAATCCGCACCATCCTGGATGAAATCGGCCCGAAGGTTCCCGTCGCCTACCTGGGGGATGACTTGACCGACGAGCGGGCTTTCCTCGCTCTTGGTACCCTGGGCCTAAGCGTGCTGGTTCGCCCCGAATGGCGCGAAACAGCGGCTGCCCTGTGGATCAGGCCCCCAGAAGGTTTACGGGAGTTTCT
>PLHN01000084.1:3842-4555 GCA_003139975.1 Acidobacteriaceae bacterium | reverse complement strand
TCCCCATCGCGATTGCACCGGCAAAATCGTCGTCGTTCACAACGGTATCGTCGAAAACTATCTCTCGCTGAAGAAGAGGCTCATCGCCGAAGGCCATAAGTTCACCACCGAAACCGATACCGAAGTCATCGCCCACCTGATCGAGAAGCACTACCTGCAATCGAAAAACGGCCGGCGGCCATTGCTTGAAGACGCCGTGCGCAAAGCGGTCAAGGAACTCACCGGAGTTTTCGCGCTGGTCGTAATCGCCATCGAGGAACCGAACAAGATCGTCGCCGCCCGCAACGGGCCGCCCGCCGTCATCGGTCTCGGTAAGGACGAATACTTCGTTGCCAGCGACGTGCCCGCGCTCCTCGATCACACCCGCGATCTTTTCTTTCTCAACGACGGCGAACTCGCCATCATCACCCAGCAGGGCGTTCGCGTCACTGACTTCGACGGGCATCCCATAGAGCGCAAAGCGCAGCGCATCACATGGGATCCGATCATGGCGGAAAAGGGCGGCTTCAAGCACTTCATGCTCAAAGAAATTTACGAGCAGCCGCGCACCGTCCGCGACACCACCCTTGGCCGCGTTTCGCAGGACACAGGCAAAATCTTCCTCGACGAAATGCAAGTCAAAGAAGCCGAGTTCAAAGCCCTGAAGAAGATCAATATCGCCGCTTGCGGCACCAGTTGGCACGCCGGTCTGGCCGGCAAGTTCATGATCGAAA
>PLHN01000084.1:3499-3780 GCA_003139975.1 Acidobacteriaceae bacterium | reverse complement strand
TACACTCACGCCGGCCCCGAAATCGGTGTCGCTTCTACAAAGGCATTCACGGGACAACTTACTGCGCTTTACCTGTTCGCTCTCTATCTCGCGCAAATCCGCGGGACACTTACTTCCGAGCAGTCCAAGGCGGCAGTTCAGGAACTGTTACACATCCCCGGCAAACTCGAACAGATCCTAACGCACGATGAAGCGTGCGATGAGTTAGCTAAGACCTACGTTCGCTCACAGGATTTCTTATTTCTCGGCAGAGGCATTCACTATCCCATCGCACTCGAAGG
>PLHN01000084.1:0-3423 GCA_003139975.1 Acidobacteriaceae bacterium | reverse complement strand
GCCACCGAAGGCGACAAAGAAATTGCCGAAGACGCCGATCACGTGCTCTATGTTCCGCCCGCGCCCGAAGAGCTTTCGGCGATTCTTGAAATCGTCCCCTTGCAGCTGCTCGCCTATCACATCGCGGTTCGCCGCGGTTGCGACGTAGATCAGCCGCGGAATTTGGCGAAGTCGGTCACGGTAGAGTAAGCAACGGGTCGCTCGCAACGTTTACAACCCGATCCATCCCGCACGAATCGCCAGCAGCGACGCCGTCGCCACAATTGCCCAAAGCACAACTCCCTGCAGAAAGGGCCGAACGCCCACACGGCGCAGCGTCTCTTTCGACAATCCCGTTCCGATCAAAAACAGAACGACGGTCAATCCCAGGCGGCCGAGATGGCTTAAAACCGGGTAGATTGTGGCGCCAGCAGGCAAGTACGTATTTGCCACCGCAGCCAGGCAAAACAGCAGAATGAACCAGGGCCACTGCACCCGCGCCTTGCTTTTGGTGGCATAGGCGGTCACCACGGCCAGGGGCACAATCCAGAGCGCTCTTGCCAACTTGACCGTCGTTCCGACCGCGAGCGCCTGCGTCCCATACTTCGCCGCTGCGCCCACCACCGAACTTGTGTCGTGAATCGCCAGCGCCGCCCACAATCCAAATTGAGTCTGGCTCATGTGCAATCCTAGCCCAATCGCGGGGAACAGCAGCAATGCCACCGAGTTCAGCAGGAACACTGTTCCCAGCGACATGGCCATTTCTTCTTCGGTAGGTTTGGTGATGGGTGCAATCGCGGCGATGGCGCTGCCCCCGCAAATGGCGGTTCCCGCGGAGATGAGAAAAGATGCCTTCCGCGAGACTCCGAACAGCCGGCCCAAGCCCCAACCCAGAAGCAACGCAAGAGAAAGGCCGATGGCGGTGTAGAGAAAGCCCGCCCTGCCGGCCTGCACCACCTGCCGCAGGTTCATTCCAAAACCCAGCGCCACCACGGACGCTTGCAAAAGCAAGCGAGACAGATTCTTGCTCTCGGCAGGAAAGGGATGAGTAAAGAAGAATCCATAAGCGATTCCTGCCACCAAAGCGAACGGCGGAGATACCAAGCCGCTAGCGGCCAGAATCATCCCGATGAAAAACAGGTTCGTCGAACTCATCGCTCTGTTGAATTTCCCTTTGCCTTGCCCGAACTCCTCTGACTAGTACGCTCACCAGATCGTGCGAACTACTCGCGACCGGCGTATCTCCCGGTCCATCGTAACCAGCGCCAAACCCTCCACCAGCGCGGTGGCCCCAATCAGACGATCCGCCGGGTCTTTCGGATAACTGGCCGGCAAAGTGAGGGCGCGCGCGCACGCGCGGGCGCTTATCGCCAGCAGCACAAATCGTTCCTCCACGTCTCGCAAGAAAGACTCCAGACCCATTTCCAGAGAAACTCGCCGCTTTCCGTAACCCGTTGCAATCTCCAGCAACGTGATGCCGGAAACAGCCAAACCATCCCCGTTCTGCCGCGCATCGTCGATGGCCGCTTTGGCGTTCTTCGAGATCCGTTCCGGCTCGAACGCCAGCCAAAGCACAACGTGCGTGTCAACCAGAATCAATACAGATCCCCCCACTCCTCGGGCGTAAGCGCCGGCGACACCACGTCTCCCACGATCTTCCCCCTGCCTTTCAGGAAGCCGTAGATTTCATCCTTGTCCTTGCCGGCTGGGACGATCTTCACCACCGGCTTGCCATGCTTCGTAACCACGATCGTCTCGCGTTTCTTCTGCACCTCGTCCATCACCGCGAGACAATGAACCTTGAACGAGCCAGCTGCCATGGTTTTCACGAGGGGTCCTCCGTTGTGAGCATGGTCATTCTACCATAGTCATATCTGGACAATGTTCGGCGCACAATTTGCGCCGGCGCCCCGCCGGTGGTTCCGGGGGCGGCTCGCCGCCGGGCTGAGCACGCCACGGAATTACGCTTTTCGCAGCAGTGCCGCATGGCTCCATCGCACCGTGGGCCGGTCGGCGAGGGTGAAACCTGCTTCCGCCGCGGCATGAAGCTCCTCAGCGAACATCTCCGGCTTTACATGTCCGGAAGGTTCGGCTAACAGCAGAGTAGCGCCAGTTTTCATGGCCGCCGCCGCTTCTGCAAAGAGGCGACTGGCGCTGGGCATCTCATGCACTACCGCCATGGCCAGCGTGAAATCGACTTGGCCTGCCAGATCTTGCAAGCCCATCGAGTCTTCATTCGCCAAGCGCGCATCGACCCTTTCCGTCAGATTGGCCTTTGCAAGCCGGCGTTTCAGTCCCGAGATCATGCGCGGCTGCAAATCAACCGCGATCAGTCGGCCATTCGGGCCCACCAGTCGCGCCAACTCCAGCGTGAAAAATCCCATGCCCGGACCGGGTTCGAGGACGGTCATTCCTTCTCGAACATACGGACTGACAATCGCCGCCGGATCCTGCATTAGGCGGCGCAAAGGGCTGGCCAGTACATAACCAAGCCACCAGGGGCAAATGCGATGTCCCATTCTTCCTCCTCGAAAGCCGCTTTGCGCTTATCTCTTCGCGTCTCCCATCCACTCTATGTAGATGAACGCGCGATCGGAATATTCTAGTTGGCATGTTTCCAAGACTCGGGGTGACCTGAAAATCAGGATTCCGTGGACACCGAATAACACAGTGCAAGGAATCGGGCGTCCGGTGGCCGATCGGAATCATCTAGATGATTAATGGCTCAATTCAAAACTTTCGAAGCCCGCGTGCTTAAGTCCACGCCGCTTTCCGAGTTTACCAAGCACATCGAACTGGAAGTGAAAGGAGTCTCTCACTTTGGCTTTGTTGCCGGCCAGTGGCTTTCGGTAAAGACCATGACTCCCGATGGCGAAGAGATGACACGCGCGTATTCCATTGCCTCACCGCCGTCGGCCAACGGCCACGTCTCTTTCTGTCTGAACCGCGTTCAGGATGGTTTCATGTCGAACTATCTCTGCGATCTGAGCGCAGGCGAGGAGATCGCGTTCCAGGGTCCGTTCGGCGATTTCACCCTGAGACCGCCTTTGCGCGATACCGTTTTCATTGCCACGGGAACCGGGATCGCACCGTTCCGCTCCATGCTGCACTGGCTGCTCGCGGACCCGGAGCAGCATCGTGGACATGAGTTCTGGCTGCTGTTCGGGGCGCGCTTTGAGCAGGACATTTATTACCGCGAGGAGTTTGAACGCCTGGCTGCCGAGCATGCGAACTTTCATTTTCTGCCAACGCTGAGCCGCGGAGGGCCCGAATGGCTCGGGTTGCGCGGATACGTGCAGGAACACCTTGGGTCCATCGTGGGCGCGCGCGCTGACATCCACGCCTATATCTGCGGCCTCAACAATATGGTCTCCGCCGTGCGCGAGTGCCTGACCGCTTTCGGCTGGCACAAGAAGCAGATCGTCTTCGAGCGCTACGACTGAG
>PLHN01000376.1:9535-22468 GCA_003139975.1 Acidobacteriaceae bacterium | reverse complement strand
GAGGGTTCATGCATCGTTGCGGTACGGTCCTTCTTTTATTGATGGCCATCACACTGGTCATTGCATTTACGGGATGCCTGGGCAGCAACACGGCCAGTTCAGGCGCCGGAGGCGTGAAGAGCATTTCATTGAACCCGGGTGGGAACCTCTCGCTCGATGTCGGCGGCACACTGGGGTTTTCGGCCAGCGCGACCGATGCCAACGGTCACCCCATCGTCGGTGCCGACATTCAATTTATTGTCAGCAGTCCCCCTGGATCTACCGAACCCCCTCCGCTCTCGATCACCAGTGGCGGCGCCGCCTGCGCCGGAACCTGGGACGTCTCGCAGGCCCTCTGCAGTCCCGGTAGTCCCGGAATCGCCATTGTGACCGCGGTGGCCAACGGCGTGCGCAGCCCACAAACCACCCTGTACGTGCATGAGCACATCGCAACCCTCCAGGTTTCCCAGGCCCAAACTCTCCCTCCGGTCTACGACTGTTTCTCGCAAGGGCAAACCTGGCTATACCAAGGAAGGGCTTACGACAACAACGGCAGCGAGATCACCGACACAGTCGGCCAGCTTTTCTGGGGTTCCACGAATACGGGCGTGCTGACCACGAATACGAATCCGCCGCTTCAAATCCCATTGCCCCTCAACCAGGTTCAAATCACTGCCGCCAGTCCGGGCATCACGCAACTCTATGCCGGTATCTCCGGGACAAACAGCAACCCGATCCCAGTCACCACCTGCCTGGTGCGGTCGGTTCGGCTTCAGGCTTCCGGCACCACCGCGAGCTCGGTTAACGTCACGAGTGGCAGTTCGGTTTTATTGCAAGCTACGGCGGTGGATTCCCTCGGATTCACTTTGACCAATCCACCCTTGACCTGGATCAGTTCCGATCCCGAGGTCGTGTCCTTCGCTTCCCTGACCAACTCCTCCGGGACGAACTCCGCCACCGCGCGCACCAACCAAGGTGGCGCAGACATTTCCGCTGTCTGCGCGCCACCGACCTGCAACATTGGGGTCCTGCCGAATATTACTGTACCGACAACAACTCCTCCCTATGCCGAGCAGAACCCGTCCGCTATGCCCGACTACGTATTTAGCAGCGATGGCCCCTTATCGCCGTCGGACCCGATTCAGGGTTATGGCACCATTTCCGTCGACGTACTGAATACTTCCCCACCTACCTACACCGGTTGGGTAGCTACCGATCAGTGCGGCGACACGACCAACGGCTGCACGAGTGTCATGTTCGCCGCCACCCCGACCACCTCGGGCGGCAAGAATCCCATTGGCACTACCGTGAGCGTGCCGCGCACGCCCAATTCCATGATGTTCAACCATCTGTCGCGCGTCTACCTGGGGAGCAATCAAGGACTGATGTACTACGATGTGGGTGGTTCCAGTGGCGTCTTCACGGTTTCCGCCGCCAGCACGCCGTGCAACGTTGCGCTGTGCGGCACCGTAATTGCCGTTTCCAATGACGGTAAGCAGGTCGTCGTCTCCGATGGCACCGTTCCCGCGACGCCGCAAGTCTATATCTACAACAGTTCCGGCAGCTCCGGCACCATCACCGATCTCGGGCTTCCCTGCACGGCTCCCCTTCTGCAGAACTGCGCCGCTTCCGCGGCGGCGTTTTCGCCCGATGAATCGAAGATATTCATCCTCACCAACGCGGGCACCATGTGGGTCTACTCTACCGTGAACCCGCCAGACTCCGTGCCACTGCCAGTCTCCTCGACCTTTGGCACAAGTGCCGCCTTTTCTGCCGATGGCAGTTTCGCCTACGTGTCTGGAGCGACACAGAGCGTAGGTTCGGCGGGAAATACAGGATCGGTTTCCGCTTTCTCGACCTGCGCGCTCACCAACGCACCCAGCACGAATCTTGGGACTGTATCGCTGCCACCGAACGAGGGCGCGCCGCTGCAGATTTTTCCCGCGCCACTGGTGCAACACGTCACACAGGGCAATCTCGACCTGATCAGCCAGAACATCTACGTGCTTGAACCACCTTATATTCAAATTCTGACCGCGCAGTTCGCCCAGGTTACGAACAAAATCCCCTTGCAGCCGAGTCAGTACTCCTGCAACGTTCCAACGGTCAATAGCTTTGGTATCACCGCCCCCCCCTACACGGTCGGACAGATCACTCCCGTTTACGCGAACCTGGTGAATGATGGCGCGCAGATGATCGTCGTGGCCCGCTTCAATCCCGCCGTCTTTCTCATTAGTATGAACGGCGGCACGCCTCAGAAATTCCCCATCCCCACCTACGACCCACTCTCGGCATCGGCTTCCAGCGACGGCAGCCAGGTGTTCGTCGCGGCCTGCGATCAGTACCCGAATAACGATCCAAATCAACCCTGCTCCGCCGGCGCTGTGTACGCCGTCAATACTAGCAGTGGTTATGTGCAACCAATTCCTTACATCAATAACACCACCAATAACATGTGCACGGGCCAGGGTGCCGGGGCCCCGCTCTGTTTTCCCACCCTGGTCGCCATAAAACCGCAGTGACGGCTTACCAACGGACCAAAAGTTCTGCGCCGAAATGCGGCTGGTCGAGGTCCGGCATCAACGTTAACCACGCTTTCTGCGTCTCATCAGGGTCGGTGTTCTTGGAACCGTCCCTGCGTGCTCGAAAGGTATAATGATCGATTAGGCGGTCTTAGGAGGAGAACAAATGGATTCGCGCGAAAGCGCCTTTTGGGTGCGCTTCAAGGCCAACCGTTGGGCCTACACCTTTACGATTCTGGCCACGCTCGCCGTTGGAATTCTCATCGGGACGGTGATTTCCTATGGCGTCAAGGGCAAAGAGGGTCAAAAGTCTTCCGACGCCACCCCGCTGACCGTTCCCGCCCCGCAGCAGCTCTCGAATATCTTCTCTCAGATTTCCAAGCAGCTCGAACCCACCGTGGTCAATATCAATACCGAATCGACCATCAAGAATCCGCACCGACGCCTCCGCGGCAATCCTCATGCTCAGCCGGATAATCCCGACGACCAGGGCGGCGGCGACGATGACAGCCCATTCCAGGATTTCTTCGACAAATTCTTTGGCGGCCAGGGTGGCCCCGAAGCCGGCTCCATCCGCCAACGCTCGCTCGGTTCGGGCGTGATTGTCGACTCCAAGGGTTACATCGTGACCAACCGTCACGTGGTCGAAAAAGCCGACCGCATTCGCGTCAAGCTGCAGGATGAACCCGCCGGTGCTCCCGGCCATGACGCCAAGGTCATCGGCATGGATCAGGAAACCGATCTGGCCGTGATCAAAATTGACGTGGACCATGCGTTGCCCGCCGCCAAACTCGGCAACTCCGACGGCATGCAGGTCGGCGATTGGGTCCTCGCCATCGGCAGTCCTTTTGGATTGCAGGAAACCGTCACCGCCGGCATCGTCTCCGCAAAAGGCCGCAACATCGTTCCGAATCGCCAGTTCCAGTCGTTCATTCAAACCGATGCGGCCATTAATCCCGGCAATTCCGGCGGCCCGCTGGTCAACATGGCCGGCGAGATCATCGGAATTAATACCGCCATTCTGACCGAGACCAGTTCCTACGCGGGCGTCGGCTTCGCCATGCCTTCGAACACCGTCGCTCAGGTCTACAACCAGTTGATTGGCCCCGAGCACCGCGTGGCCCGTGGTTCGATCGGCATCGAATTCACCGCCCAGCCTGATCCGGCCATCGCTCGCATCTACGGAACCGGCGTCACCATCTCGAACGTCATTTCCGGCAGCCCCGCCGATGAGGCCGGCCTGAAAATCGGCGACACCATAACCTCCGTCGATGGCAGGGAGCTCAAGAGTGGCGACGATCTTGTCGCTGATATCGCTTCGCGCAAACCCGGATCGAAGGCCAAGATGAACTTCGTGCGCAATGGCAAGAAGCAGGATGCCACCGTCACCATCGCGGATCGCTCGAAGCTGTTCGCTTCCCGTCTCGGCGAGGAAGATGAAAACCAGGGCGAAGAGGAACCCAAAGCCAGCAAGTTCGGCATCTCCGTCCGCTCCGTCACGGCCGATCTCGCCGACCGCCTCAATATCCCGGCGGGCAAGGGCGTGGTCGTGCAGGATGTGAAAGCCAGCTCTTTCGCGGAAGATCTTGGCCTGCATCGCGGCGACGTAATCCTCGAGGTCAACAAGCAACCCGTAAACACCGTCGACGACTTCTCGAAGATCGAGGCGTCGCTGAAGAGTGGACAGGATGTTGTTCTGCTCGTGCGTCCGCGTGGCGCACGCGCCCAGGATGGAACCATCTTCCTGGCCGGTACACTTCCGTAATCGCTGGACAATCTGGCGAGACTGGCATACCTTACCCGTTTCGGTGACCATATAAGGTAGGTTGATCTCGCCAGCTTTGTTGTTGCGGACGTAAGCCGCGAAGCGGCGGAAGAACACAGCCCACGGCACAACAGGCTGCGGAAAAACTCGATGTCTCGCTCGATTTTCGGTGGCGCAGCGCTTCAGCGCTGCGGTAACTGCACTGTTTTGAATGCGGCTTTAGCCGCCGAGGTACCGGTTCCTGCTTGGAACCACCTTTTTCGCGGCCTGGCAAGTCGTGGGTGCAAGTCGCAAACGATTAAGCCCCACACGGGCGAAAGAAAAGATGTTACGCCGTCACCGTGACGACGGGATGCGATTCCCGCTCTAGTGCTGGCTCAAAGCAGAAATGCGTCGTCTTTCTCTAACTCGACGTTGGCGCCTCGTTGTTCTCGCCCTCCCGCTCAGCCTCGCTCTGCCCGCGGCATCCGCCACATCCACGACCGCGCCTGCCAAATCCGCCGCAACGCCCAGTTCGTCTTCGTCGAAGGCGCACACCACAGCCCAACACCCCGCCACCACCCACACAGCCAGCAAAACGGCCGGCCTCAAATCCTCCGCCCGCGCGACCGGGAAATCCCACAGCAAAAAGGGAACGAAGAAGGTCGCAAGGAAGCGCGGCCAACAAGTAATTGATCCTGCGCGCGCCCGCGAAATTCAGGAAGCCCTGATTCGAGAGCACTATCTCGATGGCGAACCCTCCGGTACCTGGGATAGCGCCACGCAGGCCGCCATGCAGCGCTACCAGGGAGCCCAGGGCTGGCAATCGAAAACAACTCCCGATTCCCGCGCCCTGATCAAACTCGGCCTCGGCCCCAGCCACGACCACCTGCTCAATCCCGAAAGCGCAATGACAACGTCGACGTCCTCCGCGCCCGCAGCAGCCGATCCTAAGGCAGCGGCGAAACAGGCTCCGCCGGAAGACAACTCTCCTAAGCAATAGCATCGCCCGGCAAATCCAGTTTTTGACCGAAGCTATCCTGGTCCGCACCGAGGTGCGGTGATGGCGTTCGCTGCTGCGCTCCTCTCTTCTAACGTTTCAAACCCGGACCGCGAGAACCGGGCACGGCCCCAATTGCATCACTCGATAGGTTGTCGAACCAAACACCGCCAGATCCAGGGAGCCGCGGCCGTGCACTCCCATGGCCACCATGTCGATCTGCTCATCCTCCGCGAACTGAATGATCTGCCGATACGGTTTTCCGATTCGCACCGCCGTTTTAATCTTGAGGCTCTTGCGTCGCTCCGGAGGAATCAGTTTATCGAGTTGCTCCGTCGCTGCCGCTATGGCCTTTTCCGTCTTAGCGGGACTCGGGACCTCCTCCAACACATGGAGCAGCGTGAGTTCGGCATCGTACTCCTCGGTCGCGGAGACCGCATGGTTCAAAGCCCGCTCTGAATTCTCGGAGAAATCCGTGCAGAAAAGAACTTGGCGCAAGCGGTGAACGTGGCGCCCCTCTTTATCTGTGGCCATCAGGTCCCGCGGCGGGTTCCTTACTACGAGCACGGGGCAGGAAGCCCTGCGCATCACGCGGTCGGTCACCGACCCCAGCATCAGTCGGTCAAACCCTCGCTGGCCGTGCGTTCCCATGACGATCCCGTCCGCTTTAGACGCCTGTGCAAACGACAAAATAGCGTCCGGGGCCATTCCCTGGTGCACCACGAACTCCGGCTGAAACCCATCGCCGCTGTTGTTCTTCACAAATTCCTGCAGTTGTTCCTTGCCGCTTTCGCAAACCGCCTGGCAGAACTCATCATAGAGCGCGGCAGAGGCGGCAAAGCCGGCGGAAGGATATCGCCATAGTTCTACGACATGCTGCACCGCTAGCTTGGCCCCGTAGTGCTCGGCTACCGAGACCCCATAGCGATATGCCCTCGCCGAGAACTCCGAGAAATCGACAGGACAGAGGATGCGCTCAAGTTTCAGCATGGTCCCTCTTTGAGCCAACGATTTCGATCCATGCCCGCCCGCGATCACCTTGAGGCTTCGGTGCGAAGTGCAATCCGCGTTCTACGGGACTTAACGTTGCAGTCTAGCCCGATCCACGCGCCAAGGGCAATGTTCCCGGTACGCGCCATTCCCTTCCCTTGTCACATCGTATCGTGCGGCACGTCCTTGACAGGCGACCTCCGCAAGCATCGGCTTATCCTGCAAGCTCGATAAGGAATCTCCCCCGAAAACAAATCCCGTTCCCAGGAGGTGCGCTGTGCTTTTCAGTCGACGTTTTGCGCAAGTTGGGGTTTTAATCATCATGACCATCGCCCTCGCCCTGTCCGCCCAGGCTGCGACGTACAGCAAAGCAAGCCTGAAGGGCAGCTACAGCTTTCTGACCAACCTGTGGACTGCCAATACCAGTACCGACCAGATTGCCATGGTGGGCGTCCTTGCCTTCGACGGCGCGGGCAATGTGAGCGGCTCGTACACTTCGATCTCCTTGCAAGTGTTCCAGACCGGGACCTTGGGCGGGACTTACACCGTGAATTCCAATGGCACGGGCACAATCACGTTTACCACCGGCTCAACGGCCCAGTTCGCGATCAATCTCGACTCGACTGCCGCTAAGGTAGCTCACGGCGTGCAGTTGTTGCAAACCAACGACAGCAACAACGAAATCGTCAGCGGCGCAGCCGTGCTGCAGTCAACAACTGCGGAAACTTATAGCGTGGCAGATCTGAAAGGGGATTTCGCCTTCCAGTGGAACCTATGGACGGCCGCTGTGAGTGGATACCAGGCAAGCGATCTCGGAATGATCACCTTTGACGGCAAAGGGAATGCTAATGCTTGGTCTACGATCGTGGCCGGCGGAACGTCTTTCACGAAGACCTTGACCGGCACCTATACCGTCAATTCGGACGGCAGCGGCACCATTACCCTCCCGGGTGCTCAGATTGTGTTTGTGGCGAACTCGGTCGCGGGGGGCCATGTCAAAGGGGCTCAATTTATTGAGAACTGCACGAGCGTCGGCAGCGGCAACTATGCAATCGCCGGGATCGTGCTGGCCGCGCAGGCTACGAAGTTCAGCAATGCAAGCCTGAAGGGCAGCTACAGCTTTTTGACCAACCTGTGGACTGCCAATGTGAGCACGAACGAGTTCGCCATGGTGGGAGTCTTGACTTTCAACGGCGGGGGCACTGTGACCGGCTCGTACACATCGATGACCGACGGTGCGGCTCAAACCGGAACCTTGGCTGGAACCTACACTGTAAACTCAAATGGCTCGGGCACGATCACCTTTACGGCCGGCTCGACGGCCCAGTTCGCCATCACCCTCGACTCCACTGAAGCTAAGGTGGCGCACGGCGTGCAATTGCTGCAAACCAACGACAGCGTCAACGAAATCTTCAGCGGCGCCGCCGTGCTGCAGTCCACCACCGCGGAGACCTACAGCGTGGCAAGTCTGAAAGGGAGTTTCGCGATTCAACGCAACACTTGGACCGCCGCCGGGAGCCAAGCCGAGGGCGGTGGTGTCGACCTATACACTTTTGACGGCAAGGGCAATGTCAAAGCGCTAAAGCAATTTGTCACGGACGGTGTGTTTCACACGGGAACCACAACCGGCACCTACACTGTCAACCTGGACGGCAGCGGCAGCATGTCATTGGTAGACGGGTCCAGCTTTGCATTTCCGCTGAACTCGGTGGCGGCAGGGCAGGCCAAAGGGTTCCAGGATCTGCAGACGGTGAACACCGGCAATAGCGTATCGGCCGGAACCGCGCTGAAGCAGTGAACGCGTCCGGTTAGCTGCCTGATCTGGTAATTGAGGAAGGAAATTCCGGCCCAGAATTCGCCAGCTCATTGGGGTCGCGATCATCTAGAGCTGGCTTGTGTCTGCCTTTAGTCCAGCACCGGCCGCGGGCAATATGGCACCGGCTTTCCTGCAATGATGGCCCCCGGGTTCCCCTCGACCAACGCCGCCGCACACTCGGCTCCCACCATCTTCGCGGCCACCGCACAAGCCTCTGACAAAATCGGCACCCGCCGCCGCATATCGTGCGCGTCCGTCGCCAGAACGTGCACCGCCGACCGCTCCAGCAGCCAGCGCGCCACCGACTCCGGACGCTCGCCCCAAAACCCCGTCAGCGACGACGCCGTCACCTGAATCAGGCAGCCCAGGTCGGCGTACTCGAGCACCCGCTGCGGCGTCTTCTGCAAAAGCGGGTTGCGCTCCGGATGCGTCAGAATCGGCGTCAGCCCCCGGTCTCCCAACTGCCGGAAACCCTCCGCTAGATTCGGCGGAATACTGTAGTCGCTCAGTTCCACCAGAAGATAATTGGTCTCTCCGATCGTGTACCTCTGCGGCTCGGCGAACAACCGCTCCAGGTTGTCGTCGGAAAAATGAAAGTCGCACCCCAGGCTAAGTTCGGGCGCCGGCCCAACTCGCTTTTGCAACTCCGCTACCAGCGTCACCAGATATTCGCGATCGTACGCATAACGATCATTCGCGTGCGGCGTCGCGACTATATGCGTAATGCCGTCTGCCGCCGCCATGCGGCACATCCCAATCGAAACCTCCCACGACTTCGGCCCGTCGTCCACTTCCGGCAAGATGTGACAATGAATATCGATCAAGTCCCGACCCCGATTCCGACTGCTGATCCAACTCTGCCCCAACAGTGTAAACCGGCAACGCCCTTCCACCCGCAGAGCGTCTTCACTTTGCGGGAGTTTGAATTTGGGCGGCCAAAAAAACGGGAAGAGCCTGCACTGCGCTCTTCCCGGCATTCCTTCTGGAGGAGGGCAACTTAATTCTTCTCGCGCTCGGCCACCTTCGCCTTCAGATGCGCTGATTTCGGTTCGTATATGCAGAACGGCTCCGGATCAAGATAGTCGCCGGTCGCGGCAAACGCACGCGCGCGGCATCCCATGCAAACATTCCGGAACTCGCAGCAGCCGCACTTCCCTTTCAGGTTACCGGTATCGCGCAGATCGTTAAACACCCGTGCGTTGTTCCAGATGTCCACAAAGCGCTCCTTGCGCAAATCGCCGGCAATGGCGGGCAGATACCCGCAGGGGAAAACTTCGCCTTCGTGCGAAACAAAGCAGACGCCGGTCCCGGCCAGGCATCCCTTCGTCATCGCGTTCATGTCATTGGCGTGTCCGCTCGGATGCCCAGTGTGTTGTCCAGGAGGAGGACCTTGCGGCCTCAATAAAATTCCGGTGCTGCCAGGCATCATCATGTCTGCCGGCCCGATGCCCGGATGGCCAACAGGATGTTGACCAGCGCCGTGTTCGGGAGCAGCAACCGGCGCTGCCTTGGCTGCGCCTTCGGCAGCGTGCCGGTCGGCAACGCGCCGCTGGCGTACCACTCGGAAGTAGTGTGGCGCGCACGTGGCCTTCAATTCAATCCCGCCTTCGAGCGAGCGATCATAAAACCAGTTCAGCATGCGCTCGTACTCTTCGGGAGGAACCATCTGGTCGTCGGCAATATCCACGCCGCAGCCCACCGGAACCAGCAGGAAAGTGTGCAGAGCATCGGCGCCCACGGTCTTGGCCATTTCAAGGACGCGCGGCAACTGCTCGGCGTTGTGTCGCGCAATGGTCATATTGATCTGCACCGACATGCCGACTTCTTTTAGGTTGCGGAAACCGTGCAGGGCGGCTTCAAACGCGCCCGGAATTCCGCGGAACGTGTCGTGCGTCATAGCGTCGGCGCCGTCAAGGCTGATCGAGACGCGCTTGATGCCGGAATCGGAAATCATGCGCGCGACTTCCTTGGTCACCAGTGTTCCGTTGGTGGCGAGGGCGACGCGCAAGCCCTTGTCCTTGGCGTAGGTCGCGAGTTGGAAAATGTCGGAACGATAAAGCGGCTCGCCGCCACTCAATACAAGAATGGGATTCGAGAACGCCGCAATCTGGTCAATGATGTCGAGCGCGCGGCTGGTTGGCAGATCCGTCGGCGAACTCAACTCCGTCGCCGTAGCGCGGCAGTGAATGCAGCGCAGGTTGCAGCCCTTGGTTACTTCCCAGAAGATCAGACGGGGCTTGAATTCTTGTTTCGCAGGATGCTGCGCGGGTTCGACCGATGTCGTTGTCACGACTTCATTCCCTTCCAGAACCTTCATGGAGATCACCTCACCCATGAGAAGGTTAGGGGAGGGCCAAACTTGAGGCCGTGACAAGTATCACGACCGATTGTGACGAACGTCACCGGGCCAGGCGCGTGCGGAAAACGCGATCTCGTGCCCGGGTCTGCTTCGCGAAACCTTGACGCTGGCACTTGCCGGCGGTTCCCCGAGCCTACCCTAAGCCTGCCATGGAGGCGCCTCGCTCGCGGCGTGAGATTCGAGGTTGACATCATGATGCCTAATGATATATCATCTTGATGTGCGTACCACCCTTTCACTCGACGACGATGTGGCTTCCCTGCTCGAAAAGGAGAGCCGCCGCTCCGGCGTCTCATTCAAAGAAGTAATCAACCGTGTTCTTCGCCTCGGGCTGATGGCGGCCAACCGCCCGGAGCGTAAGGCATTCGCGGTCAAGCCGCGAAAACTGGGTTTGCCCTCGGCCGTTACCTACGACAACGTCGAGCAGTTCGTAGAGCAGATGGAAGGTCCAGAGCACCGTTGACCTGAAACACACACGATCCAAAGCACAAATGATCGTTCTCGATGCCAGTATCCTTCTTTACGCTTATGACAGCGCTTCTGCGCATCACGCAAAAGCGCGCGCCTGGGTGGAACGCGAATTCTCTGGTAGCCAGCCGATCGGTCTGCCATGGCAAACCGTGACCGCTTTTGTGCGCATCATGACCAACGTGCGCTTGCCCGGCGAGCGCTTTGCAATCGAGGAAGCGGTCGAAGTGGTCGACGGGTGGCTGGAGCAGCCCAACGTTCGTCTCCTCGCACCCGGCGAAGATCATTGGTCCCTGTTCCGCCAGATGCTCGTGGAAGGACAAGCGGCTGGCCCGCTCACCAGCCATGCCCACCTCGCCGCGCTGACCATCGAGTTCGGCGGCGTGTTGCACACCACCGATCGGGACTTCGCCCGTTTCCCAGGCTTGCGCTGGAAGAATCCGCTGGCGTAACGATTGGCTGCCGGCAAACCCGGCTTTATTTGCACACCGAGCGCCATACCGGTCGTCAATAGCGCCACAATAGTGCCACCGCCGCGCTACGAAACACACTCATCTCATCGTCTCCGGTTAATTTCCGTGCAGCAGGTACCCTTGCTCCAAGGGCAGCTTCTGGTCCACTTTGATCACCTTAACGTGACTGTTGATCGAGTAAACGTTGACGATTCCGATGGCTCCGGGATTGCTCGCCACCATCGCCAAGACGATTTCATCGGATCCAACCACCCGAATGTCGCCCTTGTGCGCATCAACAAACTTCTTGATTTGCTCCGGCGTCATCTTGTAAACGCGCGGCAGAATCGTGCGTGTCTCCGCGCCACGCGGATCGGTGAGAAAGACTTTAACGCTCCGGCCGTTCGGCCATTTCGGGTCCGATGCCTTGAGCAATTTCTCTAACTCAAGTTCACTTACGCTCGAGATTTCGTTTTTCGTGTCAACAACGATGGCCAGATCACCAGCCACGCAAAATGTTGATCCGAAGAAGAAAAGTCCAAAGAAGAAGAATGGCAGAAGCCGAAGTCGCATATCTCGTCCCGTAGTCAAGGCTACGGGACCATTAGAGTCTCTGCCAGAATCCACCACAAGGTTACTGGAGTATACGGGGCAAGGCCGGGCACGGTTTGCTGACTGTGGATACTTCCAGACTAAATTCGACATTGTGCATCAGCGGTAGCGTAACAGAGCTGTTATCTTCCACTTGCCGCATAGCACTTTAGTGGAGCCACTTTGGCACCCGTGTGCCATTTTCAGATTTTCAGAGTGGACGTACCTTGATTTCGAGCAGTTCTGGGGGAGGGCTGCCCGGGCGTCGTGGATTCGAGAGAATCCAGGACGCCCGTTTAAATTTTAGGTGTCTTTTCTCAGGCCTCCCAAGCCTCGCTGATTCCCCAACTCTAATTCGCCGACATGCCTCACCTATTCGCCGCTTCAGCGGCGAAAGCGCCCCATCCACTCGGCATGCGCCAAAATCTGGCCTTCCACGGCGCGCTCAACATCGCTCTTGGTCGCGCCCGGACTCAGAGAGAGTTCGTTCCCCAAAGCGTAGAGCTTGAAAAAATATCGATGCGGTTTCCCCGGCGGTGGGCACGGCCCGTTATAGCCGATCTTGTGGAAGTCGTTCTGTCCCTGCCGTGCTCCATCCGCAAGTTCATTCTTTTTCTCAATTCCACCGGGCAGCCCGTGCGCGCCGGCGGGAATATTGAAGATCACCCAATGCACCCAGGTGCCCGCNNGGGCGCATCCGGATCGTCAACGACCAAAGCAAACGACTTCGTTCCCGCCGGCGCCCCACTCCATTGGAGCGCAGGAGAGCGATCTTCTCCGCTGCAGGTGAACTGCCGCGGAATGTCGGCGCCATTTGCGAAATCGGGACTGCTAACGTTGAAAGCCATGGCTGCTCCTCCTCTCGCTCCCCTTCCGCCCAAAGCCAACACCGGTGCTTGAGCGACTAAGTACAGCAGGAGACATACCGATACCAAAAGGAAGTTGCTTGCGAAGCGCCTGGCGGAAATGATTTCTGTAGCCGGCTCGCTACCGCTCGTTCGGATTCGATCCG
>PLHN01000376.1:0-9486 GCA_003139975.1 Acidobacteriaceae bacterium | reverse complement strand
GTGCCGTCGCGCGCAATCAGGGCCTGCAGGCTGACCGCGCCCTGCACCTTCATTTGCCGCGCCAGCAGCGGGTAATCCGGGGGAACCGCAACCGTCAGCCTTTGCTGAATCTGCGGCGAAAGCTCCACGCGATCGGTCGCGCTCACCATTCCGCTCTGCGATCCCGCCGCACCCGATCCCGCCGACCCGCCCGACCCCGTGACGCCCGTGCCTACATCCACATGGATGGCAGGGTTTTTCCCCGGCACGCTCACGCGCTGGTTTCCCGCCACCACTTCCACGTCCAGAGGAGGCAATACGGTCCGCTCGGTTTTGAACGGAGTATCCGGTAGCGTCTGTTCGGCCTCGGCAGGCTTTGCCGTTTTGTGCTCATGGGTAGCTGCCACAGGCTCGGCTTGCGTTTCCGGCGCCAGCATCTTGGCCTTGCGCGCGGCCACTACTTCAGGAGAATCTGCACCGCCGCCCGGAAACCAGAAATCCCAGTCCTTCAAAACCACCGCCACCAGCGCNNTCCCAGTCCTTGATGATGACGGCCACCAGCGCCAGCAACAGGATTCCCAGCGCGATCAGCATCCGCTTGCGCTGCGCTTCGGCATCGGGCGCCGGAGGCAGCAGCGGGCTGGACCGTTCCAGATGCTTATCGGACTGGGTTTCGTCATGATAAGTAGGCACTTAAATGATCCTCGCGATCGAAAATCCGCTACCTGCGTCCTCGTCAAGTATGCCCTGAAAAGGTCGCGAAGGCCAGCCAATCCTTGTACTTGGCTGCCTTCGCAAGTGCTTGTATGCCCTGTGACTTATATCACACCCATTTGTGCCCCTTGTCACCGCTGCAAGTTAGCCCGCGCCGCACACTGATTGCGTGATATCCGTCACACTGCGCCCGGTAACCGGAGCGCACAAAAGTGGCCAATGTCACCAGGGGGTGTGAGATGCTCTCACCGTACGGTCTGGACATTATCGAAAGCTGTCTTACCTGCAAGATGCGCGCCGAGCGCCTTTTCTGCGATCTTCCGACGGGTGCGCTGCAATCCTTTGAGAACATCAAGTACGCCACCGCCTATCCCAAAGGCGCCGTCTTGTTTGTGGAAGGCCAGGCCCCCCGCGGCATTTTCGTGCTTTGCAAGGGCCGCGTAAAACTCTCTATCTGCGCCAGCGACGGCAAGACCCTCATCCTCAAAATTGCTGAGCCCGGCGAAGTCCTCGGCCTGAGCGCCGCGGTTTCCGGCAAGACCTACGAGTTGACCGCCGAGACGATCGATCCCTGCCAGGTNNTCGTCAAGCGCGACGATTTCCTGCGCTTCCTCAAAGAACACAGCGAGGCTTGCTTCAAGGTGGCCGAACAGCTCAGCGAAAAGTACAACGTTGCTTGCCACGAAGTCCGCTCCCTTGGCCTTTCGCATTCCGCCGCCGAGAAGCTGGCCAAACTCCTGATCGAGTGGAGTTCGCGCAATGGCGAATCCATGAAGCAGGAGCCCCGCCTCAAGCTGGCCCTGACTCACGAAGAAATCGCCCAAATGATNNNTTGGGTGACTCGAATCACTGTTTCCACCCCCGCCTTCGCGTATGAAGACAGGAAGGGGAGTGTCCTATGTCGCAGAGTTGTCTCGATTGCGCGCAACGCTCGGACCGTATTTTTTGCGATCTCGAGCCGGAAGCTCTCGAGGAATTTGACGGCATCAAGTCTTTACAGTCCTACCCGCGCGGAACCGTCCTGTTTCGCGAAGGCCAAACCGCGCGCGGCGTTTTCCTGCTTTGTGAGGGACGCGTTCGCCTTTCGGTCTGCTCGGAAAGCGGCCGCCGCATGACCCTGCGCACCGCCACTGCCGGTGAGGTTCTCGCGCTCAGCGCCGCCCTTTCCGGCGGGTTGTACGAAGTCACCGCCGAGGTGGTGGATCAGGTCCAGGTTGCCGAGGTCCGGCGCAAGGACTTAGTGCACTTTCTCCACCAGCATTGCGACGTCTGCCTGCAGGTCGTCAATCTCCTCAGTGAAGATCTGCATGAAGCCTATGATCGCGTCCGCGCCGTAGGATTGGTGCGCACTCGCCATCCTCATCTTAACCACGGCTTGCACCTCCACTAAGGCCTTCCAGGCCTGGGATTGCCCTTCTCCTTCGCACTTTCTCCGCGATGGCGGCTGTTTACCTTCGCCCTGTGACCCCAGTCACGCACCCGCGTGCTATGACTCACTGCCCGAATGTTCTTCTTCCCGCGAAGATATAGAGTCATTTGGCTTTCTGCTGCGCCGGTGAGGAGACTGTTTCCGATGTCAACATCGCCAAACCGATGGACCGCAACCCTCGTGTGGGCGGCGCTGTTGCTTTTCGCCACAGTCGCGCCCACTGCGCGCNNACGACGACTGCCTCGCCTGCCACAGCGACAAGACGATGACCGTCAAGCGCGGCAGCCGCACGGTCTCCCTGTTTGTCGATTCCAAGAAGTTCGCTGCTTCCGTTCATGGCCCGCTCTCCTGTACCAACTGCCACGCCTCTCTTGACGGCAAGGATCTGCCTCACGACCCAGGCGTCGCTCCCGTGCAGTGCGGCGCCTGCCACAGCGACGAGCAGAAGCAGCACGCTGCCTCCCTGCACGGCAAGGCCATTGCCCGCGGCGATTCCCTCGCCCCGCACTGCGTCGACTGCCACGGCAATCACGACATTCTCCCGGTTAAGGACAAACGCTCGGCCGTTGCCCCTCTCAATATTCCCTTCGTCTGCGGCCGCTGCCATCGCGAAGGCACGCCCGTCCAGATCAATCGCAACATTGACCAGCACAACATTCTTGAAAATTATTCCGAGAGCATCCACGGCGAGGCGGTTCTCAAAAAAGGTTTGATTGTCGCAGCCACCTGCGTGTCCTGCCACACATCGCATAACATCCTGCCGCACACCGATCCGAATTCCTCCATCAACCGCCGCAACATCGCGGCCACCTGCACCAAGTGCCATGCCGAAATCGAAATGGTGCACCGCAAGACGATTCGGGGTGAACTCTGGCAAAAAGAATCGAATGTTCTGCCCGCCTGCCCCGACTGTCACCAGCCGCATAAAGTCCGCAATGTTTTCTACTCCCAGGGCATGGCCGACGCCGATTGCATGCGCTGCCACGGCGACGAAAAGCTGAAGGCTTCCAATGGCCGCAGCATGTTCGTAAGTGTCGCCGAAGTTGCCGCCTCACGCCATGGCCAAAAAGGTGTCGCCTGCAGCCAGTGCCACTCCGAGGTCAATGTCTCGCACGTGCGTCCCTGCGAGACCATCACCCACCCGGTCGATTGCACCAAGTGCCACGAGGATCAGGGGCAGCAGTATCAGCGCAGCCGGCATGGCCAGCTTCAGGCCGCCGGCGACCACAACGCACCCAGCTGCAAGGACTGCCATGGCGGCCACCACGTTCTAGGTAAGCACGACCCGGAGTCCAATACCTTCCCCACCAAAGTGCCCAATCTCTGCGGCGGCTGCCACCGCGAAGGCATGAAGGCCGCCGTGCGTTATACCGGGCCGCAGCACGAAATCATTGCGAACTACACCGAGAGCATCCACGGCAAGGGCCTGATGAAAAGCGGCCTGACCGTGACCGCCACTTGCACAAACTGCCACACCGCGCACCTCATCCTGCCGCGCACGGACCCAGATTCAACCGTGAATCCCAAGAACGTGCCTGCCACCTGCGGCGCTTGCCACCACGGCATCCAGGAACAGTTTATCGAGAGCGTGCACTCGGTATCCATCACCAGGACCGACAAGAAACTGCCCGTCTGCAGCGATTGCCACAGCGCCCACCAGATCCGCCGCACCGACGAAACCGGTTTCAAGCTCGACATCATGAATAAGTGCGGCCAATGCCACCAAGAAATCGCCAAGACGTATTTCGAGACCTATCACGGCAAGGTCTCGCGCCTCGGCTACGCGGGAACCGCCAAATGCTACGACTGCCATGGCGCCCACGACATCCTGCGGGTGACGGATCCGCGTTCGCATCTGAGCCGCGCCAATGTGGTCGCCACTTGCCAGAAATGCCATGCCAACGCCACCCGCCGCTTTGCCGGCTACCTGACTCACGCCACTCACCACGACCCGAAGAAATATCCCTTCCTGTTCTGGACGTTCTGGGGTATGACGACGCTGCTCGTCAGCACGTTCGTCTTCGGCGGAATCCACACGCTCTTGTGGCTCCCCAAAGCCATCCAGATGCGCCGTGAACTGCGCGCCGAGGAAGCACGCGACGCGGCCGAGAAGGCGGGCTTGCACCAACCGAACACTAATCGCGAGGATAATCATGCCGGCTGATTTCGATCTCCGAACCGCAGACGAGCGAGCCCTGTCGTCGGGCCGGGGAGAGTACATACGCCCGGATCGCGAATTCGTCCGCTTCACCCGCCTGCAGCGCGCACTTCACGCCTGCATGATCATCAGTTTCATCAGCCTGGCCACCACCGGCCTGACGCTCAAGTTCTCCTACACGCCTTGGGCAGCCACCGTCTCCCGCTTCCTCGGCGGATTTGAAACCGCCGGCTTCATTCACCGTTCTGCTGCCGTCCTCATGTTCGGCGTCTTCTGCACCCACCTCTACGACCTCGTCCAGCACAAAAAGCGCGAGGGCATATCGTGGTGGGGCCTGGTTTTCGGCCCCGATACCATGATGTTCAATCGGCAGGATCTCAACCAGTTCATCGCCACCATGAAATGGTTCGTCGGCCGCGGCCTCAGGCCGCAATATGGACGCTGGACCTACTGGGAAAAATTCGATTACTTCGCCGTGTTCTGGGGCATCGCCGTCATCGGCTCGACTGGCCTGACGCTGTGGTTCCCAGTCTTTTTCACGCGCCTGCTGCCGGGCTCGTTCATCAATATCGCCACCATCATCCACAGCGACGAGGCCCTGCTGGCGACCGGTTTCATCTTTACCGTCCACTTTTTCAATACGCATTTGCGGCCGGAAAAATTTCCCATGGACACGGTCGTCTTCACCGGCCACATGCCCCTGGCCGAATTAAAGCGCGACAAACCGCTCGAGTACGAAGCCCTGGTTGCCAAAGGCCAGCTCGAAGATCACATGGAAGACCCGCAGCCCGAAGTCGTCGTCCGCACCATCCGAGGCTTCGCTTGGATCGCTCTAAGCATCGGTTTCAGCATCGTTATCTGGATTATCTACGCCATGCTGTTCGCCTATAAGTAGGAGGAATTCGTCCGTGAAGGCCGCGAAACAACTCGGAATGCTCCTCGGGATCAGTCTTGTCCTCGCCATCGTCGCTGCGATCCCCGGCGCGATGCCTGCCTTCGCCGCCGATCAGGATTGTCTCGCCTGTCACAGCGATCCCACCATGAAGTCCGAGTCCGGCAAGAGCCTGCACGTCGATCCCGCCAAGCACAAAAGCAGCGTTCATGGCGACCTCGGCTGTACCACATGCCACGTCGGTGTCAAGGAATATCCGCACCCGAAGAACATGAAAATGCCCGCTTGCGCGACCTGTCATGATCAGGAAGTCGCCCAGGTTCCGCAGAGCGTGCACTCCATCCTCGGCAAGGAGGCTTGCGCCAGTTGCCACGGTCAAACGCATGAAGTCCAGCACACCGACAAAATCGTCCCCCAGCAGTGCGCCACTTGTCACGAAGATGCTGTCCACGGCTACCTGCAAGGCGTTCACGCCATTGCCCGCAAGGATGGCGATGGAAAGGCCCCCACCTGCCTCGCCTGCCACGGCAGCCCGCACCAGATTGTTGCCGCCGACGATCCCAAGTCACCGGTCTATCACAACAACATTCCCGCCACCTGCGGCACCTGTCACGGCCAAAAAATCGTAATGGAGAGCGTCGGCCAAAGCACGCAGGAGTTTCATTCCTACGAAGAGAGCGTGCACGGGCGCGCGGTCGCCAACGGATCCGCCAAGGCCGCCGTCTGCACCGACTGCCACGGCGTGCATGAAATCCGCCGCGCCAGCGACGACAAATCCTCAATCTTCAAGTTCAACGTCCCCGCCACCTGCGGTAAGTGCCATCAATCGATCAAATCCGAGTTCATGCAGAGCATCCACGGCCAGGCCATCAGCAAGGGCAACTCGCTCGCTCCGGTCTGCACCGATTGCCACGGCATCCACTCCATCAAATCGCACCTCGATCCCAATTCCTCCGTCGCCGCGAAAAATCTGGCCCGCACCACCTGCGCCCGCTGCCACGAAGGCGTTCGCCTTTCCCAGGAATTCGGCGTCGAGGGTGGCCGCTCCAGCACCTATCTCGCCAGCTATCACGGGCTCGCTTCCGAGCTAGGATCGAGCGTTGTCGCCAACTGCGCCAGTTGTCACGGCGTTCACAACATTCTGCCGTCGAGCGATCCGCGTTCCACCATCAACCGCGCGAATCTTGTCAAAACCTGCGGCCAGTGTCATCCCGGCGTGACCGACAAATTCGTCGTCGGCAAAGTACACGTCGATGCGCCTCTCTCCGCCGATATCGGCAGCATCGCCGTACGCTATATTCGCCGCTTTTACCTGGGCATGATCCTCGCCGTCATCGGCGGCATGGTCCTCCACAACCTGATCATCTGGCGGCGCAAAGCCATCGAGCGCCGTGATGCTTATCCCCGCATCATCACTCGCATGAACACCAGCCAGCGCTGGCAGCATCTGGTCCTGCTCACTTCATTCATCACGCTGGTCGTCACCGGCTTCGCGCTCAAGTATCCCGACTCCTGGCTCGCGCTGATCCCCGGCATGGGCGAAAAGGCCCGCGGTATCGTTCACCGCATCGCCGCCGTTTGCATGATCGCCGCCAGCCTCTATCACCTTGTCTATCTCTTTGTGACGCGCGATGGCCGCCGCATGGTCAAGGACATGTTGCCCGAGCCAAAAGATGCCACCGATGCCGCCACCACCATGCGCTACAACCTCGGCCTCGGCGGCCCCAAGCCCGAGTTCAAGCGCTTCACCTACGCCGAAAAAGCTGAGTATTGGGCGCTGGTCTGGGGCGTCGTCGTTATGGCCGCGACCGGCACCGCTCTCTGGGCCAAGGTTTGGGTCGGACACCTCTTCCCGCGCTGGTGGCTCGATGTCGCCACCACCGTCCATCTTTACGAAGCCATCCTGGCCTCGCTCGCCATCGTCGTCTGGCACTTCTACCAGATCTTCCTCGATCCAGACATTTATCCGATGAACTGGGCCTGGTATGACGGCAAGGTCTCCGAGCATCACTACCGCGAAGAGCACGGCCTCGACAGCGCGACGCTCCTCGCCGCCGAGCAAGCCGATTTGGAGGCCGGCAACGGCAACGGGCATCGTTCCGAGGAAGAAAACTCAGAGCCGATCACGCATAGCTAAGATCGTGCGCGGCAGCCTTCGGCTCATGCGGCGGACAAAAGTCATCGCCTGAGCCGTTCAATTTAATGTATAAGCAAAGGTTCCGGATCTGAACGCTGGAGGTCTGTACCGATCATGCCCGATTCTCAACCGAGCGCCTCGCCACAACTAACCGGCCTCGCCCGCATCCGCTCGCTCATGCGGAATCCCATCTCCATCATTGGACTGGCCGTCGCCGTCGTCGCCCTCGGCAACATTCTTTTCCTTTTCTTCATCGACATGACCTCGGCTCATCACAGCCCCTATGTCGGCATTCTTGCCTACATGGTCGCGCCCGCTTTCCTCGTGCTCGGCCTGGCGCTGGTCATCTTCGGAGCCTTCTACACGCGCCACCGCCGCCTCGCCGCTACTGGCGCCTCTCCTTATCTCCGTTTCGACTTCTCCGATCCCGCGCAGCGCGGCGCCATGGCCTTTTTCCTGGCCTTCATCGTCGTCTTTGTCGGCATGAGCGTCGTCGGCAGCTACAAGGCCTACAACTTTACCGACTCCGTTGCCTTCTGCGGACAGCTCTGCCATTCCGTCATGAATCCCGAGTTCGTCGCTTACCAGCAGTCTCCCCACGCCCGCGTCGCCTGCGTCGATTGCCACGTCGGAGCCGGCGCCACCTGGTACGTCAAGTCCAAGCTCTCCGGCGCGCGCCAGGTTGTGAAAACAGCACTCAACACCTTCCCCCGCCCCATTCCAACTCCCGTCCAAAACCTGCGCCCCGCTTCGGAAACCTGCGAGGCCTGTCACTGGCCCAAGAAGTTTTTCGGAGCCCAGCTCAAGGTTTTCAACCACTACGACAGCGATGAGAAAAACTCACCCCTGCAAATCCGCCTCCTCATCAAGACCGGCGGCGGCGATCCCTCCTCCGGTGAACCCGAGGGTATCCACTGGCACGTGGACCCCGCCAACGAAGTCACCTACGTCGCCTCCGACGAGCAGCGCGAGATCATCTCCTACGTTCGCGTCAAGGACGCGCAAGGTGCCGTCACTGAGTATTACGCCAAAGATTCCAAGCTCACCAAAGACCAGATCGCCAAAGCCGACAAGCGCCGCATGGATTGCGTCGACTGCCACAACCGCCCCACCCACATTTACACGTCCCCCGAACTCTCCGTGGATCGCTCCATCACCGCTCACCGCCTCGATATCTCCGTGCCCTTCCTCAAGCAGCAAGCGGTCGCCGCGCTCACCGGCAAATACGACACGACCGCCGCCGCCATGCAGGGCATCGCCAAAACCATTGGCGATTTCTACGCCACCAAGTACCCCGACCTGAGCAAGACCAAGCAGCCCGAGATTCATGGCGCCATTGATGAAGTCCAGAACATTTACAAACTGACGTTTTTCCCGGAAATGAAAGTCGACTGGCGCACCCATCCCAACAACATCGGCCACTTGTACTTCAACGGCTGTTTCCGCTGCCACGACGACAACCACGTGAGTCCCGAAGGCAAGGTCATCCCTAAGGACTGCAACCTCTGTCACACCGTCCTCGTGGAGCAGGAGAAAACCGTGAACCTCGCCTCGCTCCCCGGCGTCCAGTTCAAGCACCCAGTCGACCTAGGCGATATGACCGCCGTGACCTGCACCGACTGCCACACCGGAGGAGTAAGCCCGTAAGCAAGTGGAGCGACGGGCGCCTCCCACGCTCACGTAAGGACAGCCGCCCTCGGCTGTCCCGGCGAGCAAAGTTCGCCCGATTTTTGTAGCGCCGCCGTCTCGGCGGCTGTCCGGCGGGCGTCNNGCGGAGTCGAAGGACCCCTACACACCCGACACTTCCGCTGGGCCGCAGGGCGGTCTCCCCATGACTATCAACTCTCTTTTGGCCCGGAGCACCACACCCCAGGGTAAGTCCCGACCATCAATATCATGCCTGTCAAGCCCCGCTTGACCCCGCAGAAACCTCCGAAGCCATTTCGTTTGTTGTCTCTGCACACTGTGTACGTACATGTGTGTATTCCACTAAATATTTTGTTCGCCCATCGTTCGCCTCGCACCCACGCCTTTCTCATCACAAATCATCCGTGCGCGCAAGCGAGAACTTTCCTCTTGACTTACAGTGTTATAATGCACTTAGTAAGTCTCGTTCTTTGACAACTTAGACAGGCGATGATCGTGGGTGGGCACGAGTAAGCGCAGTATCCGGAATG
>PLHN01000436.1 GCA_003139975.1 Acidobacteriaceae bacterium | reverse complement strand
CAACGCTAGCGCGGTTTCTTCGCTCTGGCAAGCGCCTATCCTTCGGTTCGTTCAGGATGAAAAATCTGAGTGACGGGCTGGTTTCAATTTGAGCCATAGAGCCCAAGGCCGTAGCCAAGAAAGTAGATCACCACGATGGAGAGCACAAATGCACCGACCAGCCGCAACCCACGGTCAAGGCTTTTGTGTGGCTCGTTCGCGTTCGGGCGCAAAGCACTACGCCACAAGTAAGCCGCTCCCATCGCAAACAGCGAAAGCCGAAACCAACCGGCAATGTTCGTGTTTATTTTCACAGTTTCTCAGTGAAAGCTCTCCACCACCATANNTTCTTCCGCCGCCGCAACTCATACAGTAGCGTGATCACCAGCCGCGTACCGGTTGCGCCCAGCGGATGGCCCAGCGCGATCGCTCCGCCATTGACGTTCACTTTCTCGCGATCGAGGCCGAGTTCTTTCTCCACCGCCAGATATTGCGCCGCGAACGCTTCGTTCACTTCGATCAGGTCGATGTAGTCCAAGGTTAAGCCGGCCCGCTGCAGCGCGATCTTCGTCGCCGGAACCGGGCCGCGGCCCATCAGCTTCGGCTCCACGCCCGCGATGCCCCAGTTCACAATACGGCCCAGCGGCTTGAGATTGCGCTTCTGCGCCTCCTCCAGCGACATCACCACTACTGCTGCGCCACCGTCCACAATTCCGCTGGCGTTGCCCGCTGTGACTGTGCCATTTTTCCCAAACGAAGCCCGCAGTTTCGCCAAGCCCTCCATCGTCGTCTGCGGACGCCGGTGATCGTCTTCGGTCAACTGCTCTCCCGTCGCCTCGCTTTTCGAATTCCGCAAGGGCACAGGCGTCAGTTCCTCCTGCAGCCGTCCTTCTTTATACGCGGCATCGGCCCGCTGCTGCGAGCGCAGCGCCAGTTCATCCTGCGCCTGGCGCGTGATGCCCTGTTGCTCGGCATACAGCTCGGCCGTGCTTGCCATCTGCAGACCGCAGTAAGAATCGAGCAGCGCCACCATCAGCGAATCCTCGATCTTGCCGCCAGGCGCTAACGTAAATCCGTCGCGGCCGCGAATGCAGAACGGCGCCTGGGACATCGATTCCATCCCGCCCGCCAGCACTATCTTCGCTTCGTCGGTCTGAATCATCTGCGCTGCCGAGACAATCGCCTGCATCCCCGACCCGCACAACCGGTTCACGGTCAGCGCCGGAGTCTCAATCGGCAAGGCCGCCCGCAGCCCCACATGCCGCGCCCCGTAGAGCGCGTCGCCCGTGGTCTGCTGCGCATTGCCGAACACGACATGGTCGAATTCCTTCGTGTCAATCCCCGCGCCGTCACTTCCCGCGCGCTCAATCGCAGCCCTCGCCGCCACCGCGCCCAGCTCCTGCGCGGAGTAGTCTCTGATTTTTCCGCAATAGCGGCCAAAGGGCGTGCGTGCCCCGCTGACGATAGCAATGTCTCCAGGTTTCAACATGATTCCTGCTCTATATGAAGAGATGGATGGCCAGAAGCTAACTGGTGAGTTTAACAGAGGAAAGCTGTCAGCTGTCAGCTGTCAGCTGTCAGCTGTCAGTTTTTGTTTTTTCAGGAGAGGATTTGCAATTGCTGATTTGTAGTGTGCAATTTCGACTATCGCGGACCGATCACGAGCCGCAGGGTTTCAAATTACCAACCACAAATTACCAAATTGCAAATTTCCTATGCCACCGCGGCTGCCGCAATCTGCGGAGCCTGGCAGACAACTTTCCCAGGTCCTTGTGCGATTGCCAGCTCCAGCGCCTGGTCGGCGCGGTTCACCACTTCGGTAACAATGTCCACCGGATCGAAATGCTGGCGCATCACGGCCTGCGCCAGGGCGGCGCAGAATTCCACGGGCTTGTCTTTTCCCGGCATCCGTACTTCATTCAGCAGCCGCCGCATTTTCTCCAAAGCCAGCAGCGCTTCCTTTTCGCCCGTGTCGCCCAGCACGAGCGCAAACGTGGTCTCTTCATAGCGGAAGGCAAGATCGTTGGTGCGGATGTTCGCGGAGAACAGCTGCCCGATCTGATCCATCATTTTGTTCACCGCCGCCTCGCCAAACTCCTTGACGAGCGCGGAGCGCCGGCCAAACTCCATCAGCAAAACGGTCAGCGCAGTTCCCTGCTGCATGCCACGCCGCGCCTCGGCCTGCAACAGATCGAGATACGACGCGCGCTTGAGCAAACCGGAGCCTTCGTCGGTGACAGAGAGGTTCTTGACCAGCCGGCGCAAACCGACATTGTTGAGCGCGATCACCATTTGGTCGCTCAGCGTGCGGATGACGAGGACCTCGGCGGGCTGCCACGCCCGGTTCGAGTCCTGTATGAGAATGAACACGCCGATCTGGTCGTTGCCTTCGGCAAGCGGCAGCGCCAGCAGGGATTCAATCTGCATTTCCTCGACGGCGGCCCGCACCGCAATCAGTTCCGGCGCATGGGCGGCGTTCTGAATCGAGACCGAGCCGCGCGCCACAGCCAGGTCCTGCAAGGTTTCCACCAAGCTCACCAGCGCACCCGAACTGACCGGCAGCAGCGTCTCGCAGTGATATTCCTGCACGCTCGAGGGGGGCAACCCGGGCTTGCGAGTAGCTGCAATACAGCGCGACACGCGCCAGGCGTCGCCGATCTCGTTGGCGGCAGTTTTCAGAACCGCTTCGGCGTTGCCCTGGTGGTAAAGCTTGCGGGTGATCTCCGCGACCCGAGCCAGGTTGCTGACGTCGGAGGATTCGATCGCCGGCGCGGACGGGCCGGGTTCGGGCGCGGCAGAGTTCGCGCTGGACGGGGTTGGGGCCGGCACCGACGGAAGCTTCTCAGGTTGTACCTCGATGCCGGTAGCAAGGTAAAGCTTTTGCAGGCTCGGATTGCGCTGCTCCTCGTGCGGAAATAGCTCTTGAATCCGGTGCAGACGCTCGATGGCCTTGGCGCGCATCCCGTATTGCACCAGGATCTCGGCCTGGAGCATAAGGTCCTGCAGGGCGGCGGCTCCGAGAGTCGGCTCGGCCGCCTTGGCATGTTGCTCGTGCTCGTCTTTTTTAGGCGTCGAGAAGCGGGAAGCAATCATCTTGAAGCGCTGATCGTCGATCTTGCCGCGCAGCGCTTCCAGCCGCTTTTGGTGCCCGGGTTCGTACGGATCCACCTCCGCCGCCCGGTCCAGACACTCCCCTGCCTTCTGGAAATTGTGCTTCGTGCAGTAGAGGTCAAAAAGTTTGAGCAGTGCTTGCGCGTAGTCCGTTTCCCGGTTCGAGGCGTTGAACAGCTCGGCCAGGAACTCCAGCATCTCTGCCGACGGCGGGTGCGAGGCCAGCAGTTCCTGCATCGTGCTGATGAACGATCGCCGCTCGCCCCGCCGGCGCTGGAACGCCTCCAGCTTGCGCGCCAGCGCCACCGCTTCCGGATCGAGTTCGGAATCGATCATCTTGCCGATGAGGTTCACCACCTGGTGAACCCGGGCCGGATTCTGCTCAAACATCTGCCAGATTGGCGGCTCGGCCTCGGAGCAGCGGCCAACCGCCAACAGCGCCTGCGCATACAGATCGCGCAATTCCGCGGGTGCGGCGCCCGCATTCACCATGGGTTCGAAGATAAAGATCGCGGCCCCTGCCTCGCCGCACGCTAACAGGTTCTTGCCATAAGCCAGCGCGACCTTTGGCTCGGCCGGGTTCTCGGCATAGGCCCGTTCGAAATACGGTCCGGCGTCACCGCGCGCCGCTTCGGTCGATTCGGCCAGTTGCAGAAACGACTGCGATGCCAGCACATGCTCGCCCAAGTCCGCCGAGAGTTCCGCGACACGCAAGTGGTTCGCCGGCGTCGCCTCCAAGCACACAATCCGCCGGAGGACCAGCAGTGCTTCTTCTTTGCGTCCCTGGCGTTGCAAGTCTTCCAGAGCGTTCTCATAGGTCCCCACCGCTAGCTTTTTGTTGGAGCGCTCCAGCAACTGCCCAAAGCGCACCTTTTGTTCCCAGGTAGGATTGGCGTAGCGAGCCAATTTCTTATAAGTAAGGCTTGCCCGGGTTGCGTCGGAGGCTGCCACCTGCCGCTCAAACAGTTCGCCCAGCAGCTTTACCGCCTGCGCACCCTTGTTGACGGAAAGGCAAAGATCGGCCGCGATTTGGCGCACGTTGTCATTCAGCGGATCGATTTCCAGAATTTGCAGATATTCGGCCAGCGCATCTGGCGCCTTGCCCTTTTGCAGCAGCTTTTCCGCCTTCTCGATGCGGCGCGCGACATCGGCACGATTGGGATTTTCGGGCATGGGCGGGTGTTTGAGACAAAGAGACCCGGCTCAATTCTAGGTTTGCCCGGCAACCGCGGCAAAGCGCTACGCCGCAGCGGCGATTACGAAAGTCACCGCGATCGATCGCTTTCTTACGCCGGCGTCGCTCATCTCCTAAGCACGGTTAGAAAGGCCTAAGAAAGTCGTTTCGAACCCAAGCCCAATTTCTACTCGAATCAGTAGCCTAACTGCTAAACGTGCAATTCTCCGCGGTAATTTAGAATGGCGTTTGTGACCGAACCCGTACGGATCGGGATTCTCGGCGACTTTAATCCCGAGTTCCGTTCCCATCACGCGACCAACGATTCGCTCCAGCATGCGGCGCGTAAGCTGGCGATAGAAGTCGAGTCGACGTGGCTTCCCACGCCGACCCTGCTGGAACTGGGTGCGCCGGCAATTCTGGATTCTTACGATGGACTCTGGGCGTCGGCGGGCAGTCCTTACAAAAGCTTCGACGGCATGCTCAAAGGCATTGAGTTCGCNNGCGCGCAACGTTCTCGGCATCCGCGACGCCACCACGGCCGAAGAGGATCCAAGCTCGAAGAACATCATCATCTACCCGGTTTCCTGCGCCATTCCGAATGGCGCCGCGAATGCGCCGAAGCTCTCTGGAGTCGTCCCGAAGATTCGCCTGCGGCCCGGCTCCTATCTGGCCTCGTATTACGGACAGGAAGTCGTCGAAGAGGAATTTTTCTGCAATTTCGAAGTGAACCCCGAGTTCGAATGGACCGCGATGGAAGCCGGCTTTCCCGTTGTGGCGCGCAGCGAGAATGGAGAATGCCGCGCCATCGAATCGCCAGCTCACTTGTTTTTTATCGCCACGCTGTTTCAACCGCAACTTTCATCGCGTGAGGACAAGCCGCACCCATTGATCGTCGCTTTTGTGCAAGCGGTCGCCGATTTCCGCCGCAAGCGGCTCGACGATTCGATTCTCGCCTAGTTATCGAAAACATCTTCATCGCCACTGGAAGCGGTCAGAAAGTCAGCCCCGACCCGATCAGGCTGTAGAGCAGCACCAGCAACACAATCAAGGTGAATGCCACATACATGCGGTCGCGTTCAAGGGCAAATCCGGCGACCGCAAAGGCCACGCGTGCAATGGGAGTGGCAATGAGAAAGAGCAACCCAAGCTGGATCCAGCCTCGTCCGTGGCCATGCCATGCGCTCTGCAAGACACCGGGGATGGTCCGAAAGTCCGAAGGTTCTCCGCGGAAGATCCTGTAGTCGGCGGGCTCGTAAGCGTGGCGAAAGATGTAAATGCAGGCTCCGCAGAAAACAATGGTGCCTGAGAGGATCACCCCGCAGCGCAGCAGATAGCCGACAACCACCTCAATCTGGTAGTCGCCCCAGGCCCTGGACGGATTGGCGCGCGCAGAGCTTCGCTGCGAAAGCGGCGTCTTACCCTCCGTCATATGCGCCCCCAAAGGCCCTTGTAGAGCATTTGCAGTCCGAGCACGAGAATCACCAGGCTGAACACCAGGCGCAGCGACTTTGTCTCCGCTTTCACCAGAATGCGGCTGCCGATCAAGGACCCGGCCAGAACTCCCAACATAACGGGCATGGCGAGACCGGGATCGACGTAGCCGCGGCTCAGATAGACGCCCGCGCTGGCAGCGGCAGTAACGCCAATCATGAAATTGCTGGTCGTGGTCGAAACCTTGAAAGGAATTCGCATGGCCTGATCCATGGCCAGCACCTTCACCGCACCCGATCCGATGCCCAGCAACCCAGAGAGCGCGCCGGCGCCAAACATCAGACTGAAGCCCACGGGCACATGCTGTACGTTGTAACTGCGCTCACCGTCCAGATCGGGAAAGCTGCCGTTCAAGCGCAGCCGCGTCGCCAAGGGATCGGGCGGCAGGTTCTGCAGTTCCGGCGGGCGCACGCGGCGCGAGATATAGGCGGAGTACAGCAGCATGATTCCAAACACTGTTGCAATGGCCGTTGTCGGAATCCAAGTTGCCAGATAAGCACCCAACAACGCGCCGACTGTGGTTGCGATTTCCAGGAACATGCCGATGCGGATGTTCGAGAAACCTTCTTTGACATAGGCGGCCGCGGCGCCCGACGATGTCGCGATCACCGAAACCAGCGAGGCTCCGATGGCGTAGCGAATGTCAACGTGAAAGAAGATGGTGAGCAGAGGCACCAGCACCACGCCGCCGCCCAGCCCCGTAAGCGATCCAAGAAGGCCCGCTACAAACGAGACGATCGCGACCGCGGCAGTGAACGTCAGGATGGTCATTCAAACTCTTTTTAGAGTAGCATTTCCGCAAACGGAAATAAGATCGCGCTGATGTTGGGAAGGCGATGGATTGAGGCGGAGTGTTTCGCGACCAATTTGAGATCGCGAATAAAGACACCACAACAGGAGAAATACAATCTTATGGGGAGACGGAATCATACCATCGCGAGGCTCTGGGCGGTCTTGGCGAGTACGCTCGCACTGCTCGGGGTGCTGCATCAATCGCCGAATGCTGCGGCCCAGACCGCGCCAACAACTTCGGAGCCGGCCGCTTCCGCTGCGGCATCTTCCTTGAAATCTTCGTACACAATCGAGGTGGATGGTTCCAAGGAATGGGTGGACACGAAGATTGACATGCGCGGCGGAACGAAGCTCAAGATGACCGCCGAAGGAACGATTACCTACTCCGACAAGAGGAAGACGTTTGGCCCGGAGGGAATCACGCGCAGCTTTGCCGACCTGATCCACGACTATGCCGTACCCAACGGGGCCCACGGAGAGTTAATTGGAAGGCTCGGATCGAACGGAGTCTATGAGGCCTTTGAGGTTGGAAAGAGCACTACATATACCGCGCCCGTTGCGGAACGGCTTTTTCTCGGGATCAATCAAAGCATGCGCGACGCTTCGGAAGCGGAGGGCAGCTTTCGGGTCACGATCGAAGTACTGGAGCAGGGCTCCGACGCCTTCATCGGCGGACCTACGGAAAGCTCAATCCCGGAGATGAATACAGCGCTGCTCGAATCCCTGCCACGGCGCGTCTCCGATCAGAACCACGATCCTGGCGACATGGTAAATATCCTCCTCGTCGGCACTCAAGATGAGGTCGTGAAAACGTTCACCAGCGCTGGATGGGTGCAGGTGGATAAGTCGGTGGGAAGCACGTTGAAGGAAGGGCTCATGGATACGTTCCAGAAGAAGGACTATCTGACGATGCCGATGAGCATTCTGTATCTGTACGATCGCCCGCAGGATTACGGGTTTGCGCACGCAGAACCTGTTCGGGTAGTGATGTCGCGCAATCACCTGCGGGTGTGGAAGTCGCCCAAGGAAGTGCAAGGACGCCCGTTGTGGTGCGTAGCGGCAACGCACGATATTGGATTCGAGCGCGATCAAAGAAACAACGGGCTCACGCACAAGATCGATCCGGAGATTGACGGCGAGCGGGAATATGTAAACCAGACATTATCTGGGACTGGATTGGTTGCGGCGCGGGCGCATGTCTCGCCGGCGCAACCGCTGACGACCGCCAAAACGGCAACCGGCGGGGAGTTTCACTCCGATGGCAAGATTCTGGTGCTGGTACTGAAGAAGGGCGATGCGGGAAAGTAAGATGTTATGGGGGAGCCGGGCGCGGGGGTTGGACGGCGGCCCGATTCCGGTACGCGAAAACTCACGAGACGCTAGCGCGAGTTGCGATCGAAGTGTTGGTGGCCGCGAGCGCGCAAGGGGCGATCCCTCCAACTATAGATTTGTCCAGACGAAGCGGGCTTTCTTAACCTGTTCGTGCTGCTTCCGGAGTTCTCGCGCAGCATCGCCCAAAGATACTTGTGGTTGCTGCGGAAAGTCCGATGCCGGTCTATCGCCCTGGGCCAAGGTGTAGCCGCCTCCGCCAACCACGCTTTGCCCGGTCGGGATTTCCGCATAAGATGCGTGGGCGGGATGGTCGGGAGAAGAGTAAGTGTTGCCTTGGGAACTGATGTGGCCGCCATACTGGCCGAAAGCGGCGGTGGTCAACAACAGACAGAACACGAGAAGAGTGATTTTCATCGCAGGGTCTCCGACTGGAGAAAGCGAGGGAGCATCGGCGGTCAAGCCGCGGATGGGACCTCCTCCACCCCGAAAGAGAAGCAAGCCCGGTACCAAACTTATAGAGCCTAAGTGTCAGATTCGACGAGCGCACATCGGGTGCAGAGCAACTCTTTGCACAATTGTGGAGCATGCCGGGAAGCCAAACCCATGGTCCGAAGGCGAACGGTGTAAAATGCGTTTTCCTGCGCTGTTGCTGATCGGCGGAATGCGGGCTTCGGCCCGTTCTTGATTGGTGGCCAGCAGGACTGCGTTGGACACTCCATGGAGGTCACGTGAGAAAGGCTATTTGGGTTTCCTTCATTCTTATCGGAATCGCGGCGGCGAGCGCGGCCGGCGGCGATTATAAGGTCACCAAAACCTGGAAACTCGGCGGCGAAGGCGGCTGGGATTATCTGACCGCGGATGGCGAAGGTCGGCTGTTCATCTCACGAGGCACGCGCGTGATGGTGGTGGACACAACGTCTGGCAAGCAGGTCGGCGAGATTGCGGATACGGCGGGCGTCCATGGCATAGCGCTAGCGCCAGACCTTGGCAAGGGATTCACCAGCAATGGCCGCGAAGACACGGTAAGCGTATTCGATCTGAAGTCGCTCGCAGTCGCAAAGAAAATCAAGGTTGGCAGCGGGCCTGACGCCATTCTCTACGATCCGTTTTCGCAGCGGGTCTTCACGTTCAATGGAAAAGGTCACGACACAACCGCTGTGGATGCCTCCAAGGGTGAGGTTGCTGGCAAACTCGACCTCGGGGGCAAACCCGAGTTCGCTGCCACGGACGAAAAAGGCACGATCTTCGTTAACCTCGAGGACAAGTCGGAACTCGTCGCCTTCGATGCACAGAAGCTGACCGAGAAAGCGCGCTGGAAATTAACCGATTGCGAGGAGCCGACCGGCCTCACGATTGACCGCAAGAACCGCCGCCTGTTTGCGGGCTGCGGAGGAAACAAGAAAATGGCAATCGTCGACGCCGACAGCGGCAGGATGTTGGCAACTCCAGCCATTGGCGACGGCTGTGATGCGACTGCCTTTGACGCGGATTGGGGCCTGGCATTCGCCTCCGCGGGCGATGGCACCATCACCGTGATTCGCGAAGAGGGCCCCGACAAGTTCAGCGTGGCGCAAACCCTTACCACCCAAAAGGGAGCGCGGACCATGGCGCTCGACGCAAGAACGCACCAACTCTTCACGGTTACGGCGAACGTAACGGGCACACGCGAGAACAGGAAGATCGAGCCGAATTCCTTCGTAGTGCTGGTGGCGGAGGGGAGCCGCTAGATCCGACAGCATGAAGCTCGCAGGCTTACTTTTATTGGTCGCGGGATGGGGCATTGCAGTTTTCGCGGTCGGGCTGTTGCCTTTGGCCGGGGTGCGCTCGGCGTTTGTGCTGGCTGGGCTGGCGACAGAATTGCTTGGCCTGGCTCTGCTGGTTCGGGCTCATGTTGTTCTGGATGAAGAAAGAGAGCGGCCGTGAATGTGTTTCTATCAGAAACCTCAGCGGCCTTCTGTTTTGTTCTGATTCTGCTCGTCCCGTTCGCGGGCGCCGGACTTGCACTCATCAACTCGGGGTTAGGCCGTTCGCGGAGCGCGGCCCATGCCATGCTCGCATCTCTGTGCGTAGTGTCGGTGGCGGCGATTGTTTACTTGATCGTTGGATTCTCGTGGGAAGGAGTTGCAGGCGGCCCGGCCCATGAGTTGACGCTCGGCGGCAAGGCGTGGAACTGGATCGGCGCGGAACCATTGTTCTTGCGCGGCCTGCCGCTTGATTTCTCTCCGTTGCCGCTAATCTTCGTACTGCAAATGTTCAGCATAGGATTGGCTTCTCTTATTCCTCTCAGCTCAGGTGGCGATCGCTGGCGGTTGGGCGCGATGTGTGCGTCAACCGCGTTGCTGGCGGGATGGACGTATCCGCTCTTTGCGCACTGGGTGTGGGGCGGAGGATGGTTGTCGCAGTTGGGTGCCAACTACGGACTCGGGCGCGGGTTTCTGGATGCTGGAGGATCGAGCACAATCCAAGTTGTTGGTGGTCTCACGGCATTGTCCATTACGTGGATTCTGGGTCCGCGGCGGGGGAAGTTTTCCGCAGAGGGAATTCCCGTTGCCCTGCCCGGGCACAACGTCGTTCTGGTTCTTCTCGGGTGTGCGCTCGCCTGGGTGGGATGGATCGGCCTCAACTGCGCGGGCGCAATTTTGTTCGCCGGCGCCGAGCCTGCACGCTGCGTTTTGGTTGCCGTCAACACGACCCTCGCGGCTGCGGCCTCGGGATTAGCGACGGTAGTGGTCACGCGCATCCGGTTCGGCCGGCCCGACACATCGTTGAGCGCAAATGGATGGATCGGCGGTCTGGTCGCCAGCAGCGCGGCCGCTCCTTTCCTGAAACCCGCCGCAGCCATCATTGTGGGAGGAGTTGCCGGCATTCTCGTTCCCCTGGTTGCCGATGCCCTCGAGTTCCGACTCGTCATCGACGATCCCGGCGGCGCTGTTTCTGTGCACGCGGTCGGAGGGCTTTGGGGAGTTCTTTCGGTTGCGCTGCTTTCTGATGGCGCAGGCGACACGAGCGGTCAGTGGCTGGCGCAGGTCATTGGAATTGCAACTCTGCTGGGATTTGTGCTGCCGTTAACGTATGGACTGAACTGGCTGCTCGACCGCATCTACCACCAACGCGTGGATCGCGAAGGTGAGCTTCAGGGATTGGATTTATTCGAGCTGGGCGGCGGGGCATATCCGGAATTCGAAATCCACGGCGATGAATTCCTGCAGCATTGAGAGCTTGGCGGTAGGGCCCCAATCCCGATAAACCCGCTTCTGGATCCCGAGGACACGGACGCTAAAGCACTCGGGCCTTTGCGTCCGCATTGCCAGCAATTGGGAATCAAACGACGTGACTTGTGTAATGAACGCGCGGCGATACCCTGCGGGTTCCCGTCTCCAGTAACCCTATAATTCCGCTGTGACGAAACCATCCAAGGGCGGCGAGGTCATTATTGTTGTTTTTGGCTTGGTGTTTGCATCGGCTGGAATCTTCTTCGCCGGTTCCTTTCTATTTAGCGCTCCAGACCATGTTCACGGGAGTCGGTGGGTGGGAGTGATGATCTCGACGATCTTTATTCTCATCGGCGGCGGGATCGCCTACGGAGCGATTTACGGGACCCGCAAGTTAAAGGAGCAGGGGGGCGCCGAACAGGCCAATCCTGAGTCTCCGTGGCTGTGGCAGAAGGACTGGGCAGCGAGCCGAGCCGAGAGCAAGAACCGCAACAGTATCGTCGCCCTTTGGATAGCGGCGATCTTTGCGAATGGAATTGCATTCACGGTCGCAGGCGGAGTCGTGCCCGACCTCTGGCGCGCCTCCGATCGAAAGGCATTCGTCCCGCTCGGATTCTGCGTCGCCACCCTTATTCTGGCGGTCGTGGCCATACGCGCCAGCATCCGGCGAAAACGCTTTGGCCAAACCTATTTTGAGTTCGCCTCGCTGCCCTTCTCTCCCGGCAAGTCGCTGAAGGGCATGATCCACTTGCGCTTCAACACGGAGGCCAGACACGGCATCGACCTGCGCCTTTCGTGTGTCCGGCAGACCATGACTGGTTCGGGTAAAGAACGCCATGTCACCGAGACCGTTCTGTGGCAAGCGGACAAGAATGTGCCGCAAGAATCGCTCGTGCCCGGACCCATGGGCGATGCCACGATCCCCGTGGAGTTCACCGTACCAAGCGACGCCTATGAGTCGAATCACG
>PLHN01000501.1 GCA_003139975.1 Acidobacteriaceae bacterium | reverse complement strand
CGGTTGCACCCAGCACGCTGCCCAGATCGAGGGTCATTAACTCGTCGCGGTTGTTATACCCGAGCATGGTCACAAACGCGTCATTGCAGTCGAGCAGATCGCCTTCCAGGGTTGCCACAAATACGCCTTCCTGCGCCTGTTCAAACAACATGCGGTATTTTTCTTCGGCGGCGTGGCGGTCGGTAGAATCGTGCACGACATGGATGGTGCCCTTCTGCTGGCCTCCTTGTTCGTTGTACGACGATGTCGACACGACAGACTGGCCGCCGAAACAGAGGTCCGAGCCTTCCGTGAGTCCCGAGCCACGCTCGCAATACGGACAATCCCTCCACGGGTGGTTCCTTGGGAGGACCGATTCACAGGAGTTGCCCAGAACATCCGCCGGCGCTTTTTCCAACCGCGATAGCAGCGCCTGATTCATCCGCAGAATTCGGAATTCCGTGTCGTGCACCAGAATCGGGTCCTGGATGGAATCGAAGGTGTCCATCCACTGCCGCTGGGAACGAATCACCTGTTCCAGCAAACGCAGGTTCTCAACGGCAATCCCCATCTTCTGCGCCGCCGTTTCGAGAAACTCAAGTTCCTCCCGGCTGCGGCGCCGCGATCCTGAGCAGCCGAACGACAGCATGCCGATTACGGACTTCTTGCCGAACACGGGGACCAGGATGACGTGCTGGAGCCCGTACTTGCGGAATTGTTCGTCTACCGGCTCCGGCGTTTGACCGACGCTAACAACCAATGCCCGTTTTTCTTCGAGAGTGTGGGCGAGGTTGTTATCCATGCCGACCTGCCCGATGGCGCGCAGGAAATCCGGCGAAACGCCCACATGCTGCGTGGGCACCAGTTTGCCGTCCTCCATCAGCCGAAACCAGGCTGCTTTGCCCGCAATCGCGTGGTTCAGTTTCTCGAGGGCGACCTGAATGATCGGACCGTGGCTTTGCCCGCGAGCGATCGTGACCGCCAGTTCGTTCAGCACAGCCATGCGGCGCGTGCGGGCGCGTGAGTCGTCGAGCGCCACCAGCAACATGCTCGATCCGAGCAAGATTTCGGCAAATAGATTGGCTTCAACCGGAATGCGGTCCGTGAACGGAGGCCAATTCAAATTAAGTGTCAGCAGTCCGGCTGCGAACAGGAAGGGCCCAATACCGATGCGGCCGAGGCGGGAGCGAACCAGTCCGAAAGCCGCGGCGACAGCAAGCAGTCGACAGACGATTTCCAGGGCGAGGCTGGCTGAACCGGACGCGGAGAAGTAGAACGGCTGCATTCCGGCGCAGACCAAGCCAACCCAGGAAACCGCGCTCAAGGCCGTCAGAGCCCGCCACGAATGGGCGCAGATCAACGCTGCGGAGGCGAGCAGCGCAATCGCCAGCACAAAATCCGCGTGCGCCACTGCGGCCATGGGCTTCGACGCTGATTGAAGGTCATTGCTTCGAAGCAAGACCAGGAATGCGCCATACGCCGTCCAACCCGCGGCCCACACCAGCAGATAGCGCTCGCGAAAGGCGCGGAAGAAGGCCAAACTGACGGCTACCAGGATCAGGGCGGCGGTTTCCCGCTCCGTCAGCCAGGGGACGGCAAGCGTGCCCACCGAATTCTGCAACAGCCCGGCAGGACTCATGACAAGACGCACGAATACCCAGTTTTCTAGATATCACGCCCGGCCTCAGCCGCCGCGGATTTCCGCGTCCAATTGGTTACTTTCGGAACGTGAACTGAAAGCCTAAGATAAGCGATACACACATAATAGGGCCATGCCGAACGACAGAATTCTCGTGGTAGATGATGAGGAAACGATCCGGGAGATTGTGTCCTCGATGCTGAGCGGCGCGAACTTCCGGTCGCGCCAGGCCGCCAGCGGCGCGGAAGCGCTGTCGATTCTGGAATCGGGCGACGAATTCGACCTCGTGTTGTCGGACTTGATGATGGCGGAGATGGACGGCAACGACCTGCTGGAGAAGTCAAAGGAACGTTTTCCTGACGTGCCGGTGGTGATGGTTACTGCGGTGCATGACCTTTCCGTGGCTCTGCAGGCATTGCGCAATGGCGCATATGACTACCTGCTGAAACCTTTCGAACGCGATCAACTGCTCGCGACCGTTCGCCGTGCCCTCGAGCATCGACGCCTCAAGCGCGAAAATGATGCCTACCGCACGAATCTCGAAGCTCTGGTTGCGGCCCGCACGCAACAATGGAAAAATGCCATAGCCGAACTCAAGAAATCGTACAACATCACGTTGCAAGCTTTCGGCTATTCGCTCGAACTCAAGGACGCCGAGACCTTGGGTCATACCAAGCGGGTCACGGCTTATGCCATTGCCATCGCCAGCAAGATGGGAATACCCAAGGAGGACATTGAGGTCATTGCCCAAGGAGCGTGGTTGCACGACATCGGCAAGATGGCGATCCCCGACGGAATCCTGAAAAAACCAAGCAAGCTGACGCCCGAGGAAACGGCCATCATGCGCGAGCACGCCTATTACGGCTTTGACATTCTGAGCAAGATTCCGTTTCTGGCCGACGCCGCCGAGATCGTTTACTCCCACCAGGAGTGGTATGACGGGAGCGGTTATCCGCGCGGACTGAAAGGCGACGGAATTCCACTTGGGGCCCGCATCTTCTCCATCGCGGACACCCTCGACGCGATTACTTCGGACCGCCCTTACCGGCCCGCGCAGACCTACGAAGCTGCGCAGAACGAGATCCGCCGTTACTCAGGAACCCAGTTCGACCCCGAGATCGTCAGCATATTCCTCGAGATGCCCGCCAACTTTTGGATAGGTCTGCGGAAGGACGTTAACGCCTCTAACGATCTTTCGACCACCCCCGGTGGCGGCCTGGAGTAGTTAGCGCTCGGGCTGGCGGCTTTTCCTCCAATTCTCTCGCAACATCCGCAATTCCCCACGTTCTCATTAAGAAGCGTATAACGGATTGGAACTTGACCCCTGTTCGAGGAGAACTCTCATGAAATTGTTCATTGTGGCTTTGTGCAGCGTTCTCAGTCTGTGTGCCGCTTTACAGGCTCAAGCCCCGTCGGTGACGGTCCGGCCCGACACAATTTATGTTGGCGCAGATGGCAAATTCGAAACTGCGCCCGATACCGCGCTGGTTCAGTTCAACATCTCGGCGCAAGGCGATACCGCCAAGGATGCCTATGATCTTGCATCCAAGCAGGCCGAAGCCACGCGGCAGATCATGCGCGCCAATGGCATCGACCCCAAGTCGGCCGAGATCGGTTTCTTCTCCTTAAACCCGCAATACAACTGGAAAGATGTAAAGCATCGAATCATCGGCTACCAGGTAACAACCAGCGTGAGCGTGAAGCTCAAGGACTTCACGAAGATTGGCCCGGTCACGCAGCAACTGGCTGACGCCAGCGTGGGCGAGAGCCAGTCGTTGAGCTACACGCTTGACTCGACTGAGGAAGCCAAAAGCAAAGCGGTCGCGGATGCCTACCGGCGGGCGAGGGCGTCGGCGCAGTCGCTGGCCAATGCTAGCGGGCGGACGCTCGGCGAACTCTCCTACGCGTCGGTTGATACATTTGAAAACATCCGCGTGATGTCGCCTATGCCTCGCGCCAAAGCGATGGCTGCCATGGCGCAGGCCCCTGCTCCCACCGAGGAGTTCAGCCCGCAGAATGTGACGGTGACGGCGCACGTGAACGCGATGTTCACGTTGAAGTAGGAATGCGGCTGCAAGGCATCCACGAACGCTCAAGCGGCCATACCGTATTTGCCGTAGCTTAGCGTTCCGCCTTGTTTTGGCTGGTCTCCATCGGAATGCGGCTTGCGTCCACCGTCACTTCGCGCTGGATTTCCATTTCGATCGAGGTTCCGGCATCGAGCCGGACATCGGCGCCGCGCGTAAGCAATGCGATGGCGATGCCCGCGACCCCGCCGATTCCCGCGCCAATGCCCGCTCCCTTGGCGCCGCCGCTAATCGCGCCGATGAGCGTTCCAGTAGTGGCCGCTTCGACGGCGTCCTTCGCTTTGCGGCCGGCGTCGCTATCCTGCCGAATGGTTCCTTCCGAATCCTTCATCGACGTCTTGTCGGCGCCTGGCGCATTTTCGACCGAGCCCCCCAGCAGCACCGTGTAGCCGTTGGGATAAATCATCGAGGTAAAGTGAATGAGGAGTTGCGCGCGTCCCTTGACGCGCCCGCCCCGCTCCACGCGCGTGATCTTTCCCTGTATATACGTGCCGGCGGGAATGACGATGCGGTCATTGGCAACGAAGGGGAACGCGGTTTCGGCATATACCGGGTCGCCCTCTTTGGCGGCCTTCGTCGAGATTGCCTGCTTCAGCGAAAGCGGAACTTTCGTTCCGGCAGGAATCGTGAGCTTGGGCTTCTCGGACTCGATCGAGGGCGCTGCCGGGTCGGGGGCGAGAGTCGACTGCGCGGCCGCAACACCCGCGAACAGGATTATCAATGCCGAAGCCACATGGATCTTCATCGAAGACCTACCTTCCGGAACAGTCAAAAACGTGTTTGCGATCTCAGATGCTGAGACTGCCGAAACAGTTAGCTGAGGCCGGCCAATCTGATCCAGCAACATAACTACTACTTGCGCTGTTTCTCGCTCGCCAGCACGTTGCCCATGAACTGCGACTGCAACTTCCCGGCGCATCCTTCTCCACAGACATGAAGAACTCCGTCCAAAGCAGCCAGCTTTTCGTCCCAGGGCGCGAGATGCATTACCGGAACCTCGTAATCGTCGAACGAACTCCACATGACCCACCAACGATCACTCGCGCCCTTCATCACGCCACAATTAGGGCCGGAGCAACGGTAGAACGGGCTGAGATCGGAAAGCGGCTCAGGCATGACAAAAAATTGTAGCTGAGCACCGCGCCTGGGTCACGCGCAGTTCGGGTGAGTCGCCGGGGCGCCCTCAACGTGACACAAATCGCGCCATCGTGGCATCAATAGAGAAGGTACTTCTTCCGGATTTCAAGGAACCGCTCTAGACCCGACTCCCACTCCTCCGCAATACGCCTGGGATCTTCTCCAGCGGCGATGGCCTGCAGCGCTGACTGGTTCACCAGCAGATCGGCCATCCGCTCGAGCTTGAAATCAGCCGGATACAACTTGTGCAGCGCCGACGCCAACTCGATCCCCAATTCCGGCGCGTCCAGCGTGTTGCGATCCAACCCTATGAGATTCACGCCTTCGCATCGTTCGCCCGACGCGGTCCCCGACGTTGGAGTGAAACCAATGGGAACGAACCGCACGCTGGGAATCGCCCGCCCATTCAAGTAGGCGGCCAGTTCCCTGCCCTTGACCCAGGGCGCGCCGACAACTTCAAAGGGCGTGTCGGTTCCACGGCCGACCGACACATTCGTGCCCTCGATCAGTGCAACTCCTGTATAGAGCGTTGCCTCATCCAGGCTTCGCAGGTTGGGGGAAGGATTGACCCAGGGCAGGCCGGTTGAGTCAAACCAATCTCCGCGCTGCCAGCCCTCCATCGCAACCACCTCGAGGCGCGCACCGATATGGCGCTCGGCATTGAACATTCGGGCAAGTTCGCCCATCGTCATGCCTTGCCGGGGCGGCTCCGCAAAATAGTTGGTGAAACTTTCGTGGCCTTCGTCGGAGACCGGGCCTTGCACGAACGAGCCCGTGACCGGATCGGGGCGATCTAACACGAGGATGTCAATGTCGGCTTTGGCGGCGGACTCCAGGAAATATCCCACCGTGGTCTCGTACGTGTAGAAGCGTGCGCCAGCGTCGGCGAGGTCAATCACGACCGCATCCAAACGCTTCAGAATGTCGATGGGCGGGCGGCGGGCGGCGTCACTTCCGCCGTATACGCTATAGACAGCGACCCCGGTGGCCGCATCCTTTGTGTTGCTGATGTTGGTGGTATCGAGCGCTCCGGCCACGCCATGTTCCGGGCTGAAAATGGCGTCGAGCGAAATCCCCGGGACTTTTGCCAACACATCGATGGTGCGGCGGCCTTCGGAATCGATCCCGGTCTGGTTCGTTAACAACCCGATGCTGCGCGGACCGCCGCCTTTGGCCGGATGCAACGCGGCAAAGTGGGAGTCTTCCAGCACGTCGATTCCCGTCTTCAC
>PLHN01000401.1:8724-12613 GCA_003139975.1 Acidobacteriaceae bacterium | reverse complement strand
CAGCTCAACCTCAACGACAGCTTTACTGCCAGTGTCCTTTATGATTTGCCGTTCGGCAAGGGGAAGCATTTCGGCGGCGATTGGGGTTCTGCCGCCAATGCGATCGCTGGAAATTGGCACGTGAACGTCATCGAAAGGGCCACCTCTGGCTTCCCGCTCTTTGTTGTCGACAGTTCCGATGGGTCCGGCATTTTCTTCAGTTACAACGGACTTACGGTTCAACGGCCCAATCAGGTCGGCAATCCCAACGTGGGCGGCCCCGAAGGTGGGCAAACGAATTGTCCGGCCAAGGTGCATACGCTTCAGAACTGGTTTAACCCGTGCGCCTTCGAAAGCGCTCCCGCCGGCGAACTCGGTACTGCCGCCCGCGCGCCCGTTTACGGTCCGCGTTTTGTGAACACCGACTTCTCCATATTTAAGGACTTCCCCATGTCCTTCCGTGAGGGAACGAACCTTCAATTCCGGGCCGAGTTCTTCAACCTCCTCAACCATCCGCAATACTGGTTGGCAGGCATCAGTGGCACCGGAGAACAGGACATAAATACGCAGTCAAGCTTCGGCGTCATTACCCAGACTCTCAACAATCCGCGCCTGATTCAGTTCGCCCTCAAGCTCCAGTTCTAGCCGAGGAGACTGAAATGTGGGCAATGCTGGCGCGCAAGCAAGTACCGATCAAAGAGGGTGCCGCATCCTGATGTCGCGCCGTTTGCGACGTCAGGGTGGTTAACTCCTCGGCCTGATCTCCCCATCAACTTGTGTTATATTTCCGCCGCTATGTTGCCGCGCCGCCAACTTATCGTCCTCGCCAGCATCCTCGCACTTACTTCCATCTCCGCCTTCGCTGCCGACGAAGAAGGACAACCCGCGCCTCGCTTCCACGCCAAGACCATCACCGGTGAGACGTTCACCAACGATTCCGTGAAAGGCAAGGTCGTGCTGCTCCAGTTCTGGACCACCTGGTGCCCTTACTGCAGAAGGGAACAGCCGCTCGTCGACACCATCGACCACGTGTTCGCATCCAAGGGCGTTCTCGTGCTTGCCGTCAACGTTGCCGAGTCGAAAAAGAAGGTCAAGCAGTATCTCGAGCAGAATCCGCGCTCCTGCCGCATCGTCTTCACCGAGGACACGAACCTCGCCGCCATGTATCAGGCCAACGCCTATCCTATCTATGTCGTAATCGACCGCGAAGGTAACATCGCCGCGGAGCAGCGCGGAGCGAGCGGAGAGCGCGGCCTGAGAAGAATGCTTTGGAAGGCCGGGGTCGAGTGGGAAGAATAATGGCTATTCGCAAACCGTGCGGGCGATAAAATTGGTGCGGAAGGGGGGATTTGAACCCCCACGCCTTTCGGCGCCACCCCCTCAAGATGGTGTGTCTGCCAGTTCCACCACTTCCGCAGGGACAACACAAATGCACCGGCAAAGGCCGAGGGTTTCTTCAACAATTCCGCCGACGCACTGTGTATTTTAGCACGCGCACGTTAGACTGCTCCTCCGGAAACAAGTGTGAGGGCGCTTCGCGGCCGCAGAACTCCGCATTATTATTCGGACGTTTATGAATGCACGAATATTCTTTTGGTCAGTGACGTCGGCTCTTGCCGGTTTTCTTTTTGGCTTCGATACCGTGGTCATCTCGGGCGGGGAAAAGACGATTCAATCGCTTTGGGGCCTCAGCCCCGAACTGCACGGTATCGCGATGGCCTCGGCCCTCTACGGCACCGTGATTGGCTCGCTCGTCGGCGGCTGGCCCACGGACCGCTTCGGCCGCAAAGCCACGCTGCTTTGGATTGGACTGCTATATTTCGTCGGTGCGGCCGGTTCCGCTTTCGCGCCCAACGTCGGCACGTTCATCGCGGCGCGCGCCATTGGAGGCTTGGGCATCGGCATTTCTACCGTTGTCGCCCCACTCTACATTTCCGAGATTGCGCCGCCGAAGTCTCGCGGCCGCCTCGCCGGCATGTTCCAGTTCAACATCGTGTTCGGCATCCTCATCGCTTTTGTCTCTAACGCTGTGCTGGCAGGCATCGGCGAAAATGCCTGGCGCTGGATGCTTGGCGTGGCCGCCTTCCCGTCGCTGCTCTATACGTTGCTTTGCTTTGGGCTGCCGGAGAGCCCGCGCTGGCTCCTGACTAGAAAGGGCGACCGCGCGAAAGCGTTGGGAGTTCTTCACCGCATCGAACCGGAGGAGTCGGATGCCGCGATCGAGGCCCAGGCGGACGAAATCACGAGGGCATCGTCGTCCAAAAACTCTTCCGCGGGTTTTTGGACGACGCGCCTTCGGAAGCCGATCCTGCTCGCCATCCTCATTGCATTTTTCAACCAGCTTTCCGGAATCAATGCCGTGCTTTATTTCGCGCCGCGCATTTTCGAGCTGACCGGGCTTGCCGCCAAAGCGGCGCTGCTGCAGTCGGTCGGCATCGGCATCACGAATCTCATCTTCACCTTTGTTGGCCTCTGGCTCATCGACCGGCTCGGACGCCGCACGCTGCTATTTATCGGATCGTTCGGCTACATCTTCTCGCTCGGCCTGACTGCGTGGGCATTCTTCACCCAACACTTCAGCATCGTACCGGCTTGCATTTTCGCCTTCATTGCCTCCCATGCTATCGGCCAGGGAGCCGTCATCTGGGTCTTCATCTCCGAAATCTTCCCTAACCGGCAGCGCGCGGAAGGGCAAGCCCTGGGCAGCTTCACGCACTGGATCTTCGCCGCCGCGCTCACGACGTTCTTCCCGAAAATGGTCTCCGCATTTGCGCCGGGCTATATCTTCTGTTTGTTCACGTTCATGATGGTGCTGCAACTCATTTGGGTCACGACCATGGTGCCCGAAACCAAGGGTGTGCCGTTGGAGCAGATTCAGAGGCAACTAGGAATGGAGCCGGCCGCGGATGAGGTTTAACGTCATAGGCGTGGGCGAAGTGCTCTGGGACTTGCTTGCCGGCGGGCCGCAGCCGGAACAATGTGCCGACGATGACTACTCACCACCTTGCAACCGGCAAACTTGCAAACGCTGGCTTTTGCACGGACAAGAGTGTCCGCGCCAGACTTAATCAGAACTTCCTTAAGAGTGGATTTCTCAACAGTCTGTGAATTTCTGTCCTTCTTACTTCGGAGTTTCGCGAAACTCTTCGTCCATCCACAGTTTGAAGGCATCGAGGTTCTGGGCACGCCCGAGAAAGCCGCGTACAAGCTCGGTGCCGGGCTTTGAGGCTCCGGGTTCCAGCACCGCTTTGCGATACCGCATGGCTGCCTCTCCGCCCAGCAGATTGCTTTTGTCGAACTGGCTGAAGAAGTCCTCTGCGATCACCTTGTCGAGCACATACGTGTAATAGTTCGAAGTGTAGCCCATCAGGTGCGTGAAACCGGTATAGAAGCGATTGCCATCCAGGAAGGGATATGGGAAAAAGCGCGTGAAGTCGCTGCGCAGAAGGGCATCGAGGTCGATCGTATCGGGCGGCCGGTCGTGCAGGTCGAGGGAGTAGGTCGAGTAGAAGAGTTGCCCTTGCACCCATGCCGCGCGGCCAAAAGCGCTAGCCCGGTTCATGCGTTCGATCAGGTCGAGGGGAAGAACCTCGTTCGTTTGAGAGTCCTTGGCAAAGGAGCGCAGGATTCCAGGATCGTGGAAGAATTCCTCCAGCATCTGCGACGGCGCCTCGACGAAGTCCGTCTCGGTCTGGAAGCCGCTGATGCCGCTCCACATCTGCTGCCCGCCCAGGATATTGTGCATCAAGTGTCCGAACTCATGGAAAAAGGTGACGACATCGCTATATTGCATGAGGCCCGGATCGCCTGGCTGCCCTCCGGCGAAGTTGCAGATGAGCACCCCCTCAGGCAGTTGCCGGCCCTTGATCCCGGGCACCACCGGGGAAGAGCTGAACCACTTGTCCTTGCC
>PLHN01000401.1:0-8671 GCA_003139975.1 Acidobacteriaceae bacterium | reverse complement strand
GCGGTGTCGAGGACGCCCTGCTGCACGCGATCGTAAGTGAAATACGGGCGCACAGATTGTGAATCGAAGTTAAACCGTGACCGAGCGTATTGGTCTGCCCAATAAGAGCGCCCGTACGCGGGAATGGCGGCGAGGTCCGGTTGCTTCTGGCGGGCGAAGGCCAGCAGCATATCGTATTCACGACGCGACGCCGGGCGTGACGCCGCATCCACCTCGTTCAAGAAAGCCTTCATGTTGGCTGCCGTCCCGATCATCTGGTCGGCTGCGGCAAGATCGGCATAACTCCCGTACCCCAAGATCTTAGCCACTTCATACCGCGTCTTAAGCACATCGAGCAGGATTTCTTTGTTGGCGGGGTATGCGCGGGTGTAGTAGGCCAGATACATCCGCTTGCGCAGATCGTCACTGGTGGCATAGGTCATTACCGGGGTGGTGTCGGTTTCATACGTGGTCAGGGCGATTGATCCATCCGCCGCGGGCGGGTGGGCAGCGATGAAATCGGCGGGGAGACCGCCCAGCTCGGCTTTATCTTTAAGCACAACGTGGTTCGGATTCTCCTGAACGTTGCGGCCGAACTTGAGCGCGGCGTCTGTGATGTGGTCCAGCCGCTTCTTGATCTCGGCTCGGGTGGCGGCGTCCTTGTCGACGCCTGCCAAGCGGTACTCGAGGAGCGTTCGGTCCATATAGTGCCGCGTGGGCGGATCGGCGGCAGCCAAGTCAACTGCGACCAGCGCGTGATACACATCCTGATTCAAACCGAGCGCCGTGGCGGCTTCCTGGATCTGCTGAGCCAGCGCTTGGCCCGCATCGCGCACATCCTTTTGTGGGGAGACCGCATACATCAGGTACGCCTGCCAGCCGGCGACTAACAGTTCGTTCTGGGCGTTGTCGTAGGGCTGGAGCGTGTTCTCGACGGTGCGCGGGCTCTTCACCGCCAGCAATTCACCCACGTACTTCTGCTCCCGGGCCAGGTGCTCGCCCACCCATTTGTCCGCAGCGTTGCGATCCAATTTGCCGGCCCAGATGTGAAGCGGATCGCTCTGAGCAAAACTGCCCGATGGGAGGGAATGCAGGAACAAGCCAATCCAAAGCACGATCAGAAGCGCACGGCCAGGGGGTGGGCAGCGGCGAAGAAGTGACATGGGACCCTCCATGACAGTTATCGAAGGACGACGCGAAAGCTTGGCTACCAACATGGCACAATGATACGCCGGGAGGGGGTCGCATCGGCGGTTCAGACCCTACCAAGGTGCCCCGCACTTATCGCGGCCTACGATCCCAGTTTTAGCAGCGCTCTCCGCAGTCGTCCGTGGCGCTGCGTACGATGCAGATAGAGCATTTCATGGGGCTTCGCTTTGGCCCTGATGATTCTGATCAGGTCTGCTTTCTCCTGTCGATTCCACGACCGCAGTTCCGGCACCTGCGTTAGAACGAGCGCAAAATTGTCGAAGGCTTCTCTCTCCAGCGGAGACCATGAGGACGTGCTGACGCTGCCGGTTTTCATGCCTACGATTCGCTCCAGCGCGCGTCTTGCATGCTTGCGCATGCGGTCGGCATCTCCGCCGAACTCTCGCGCCATTCGTTGATTTACTCGCAAGCCGATGTTGCGGGTTGAGAAGGTATCCCAGGGGCCGATTTCGCAGCGGGGTCCCAGGTTAGGGCCCAAATGCGGGGCGCGAACCTGGGGCACCTTGGTTTCCAGAACCTCATTTTCTAGAACCTCGTAGAAGACGTGGCCGGCGGCTAGCCGCTTCAGCGTGCGTGCGGGCGTTCTATATTTCGGATCGGCGGCGATCTTCTTTTCTTCGCGTTCCACCAAAGCTCGGAGATCGGCGCGGCCGGGGCGGAAGCCCAGCTTGCGGTAGAACCAGAACGCTCCGGATTCGATGGCCTCATCGTTGTCGTGTCCAAGTTGGTAGGGATAGACGGAGACGACGGTTGCGCCCATCCACGCGCAGAGGCAGCGCAGGACCTGGGCGTAGATCCATCCGGCCTCGCCGCCGCGAAAGGTGTAGAAAGTGTTGAAGCCGACTTCCATCCACTCGCAGAGGCCGATGGCCTCGATGTAGTTGATGGGCACGCCGTTTTTCAGCGTGAAGCCGGCCACATAGGCGCGCAGTGGGAGGCGGCGGTCGGGCGGGAGGTTCCAGAGATAGATATCGACGCCTCGGCCAACTGCATCCTTGCCAAGGTCGGCCCGCACTACCGAGCGCGGGTCGGCGAGTGTGGTGCCATAGAGCTCGCGGTAGCGGACCAGCATGACTTCGCGAATCATGTCGGCGATGCGTTCGCCTTCTTTCAGTGAGAGGCGCGTGAACGAGGGCGGACGCTTGGCCAGTTCATCGGCGAGCGAGACCTGGCTGCGGCTGATGAGCGGGCCTTCGTGGTAGAAGGCCTTGGTGACCGGGCGCCAGTTGCGCGTGCGTGTGAGGCGGGAGTTGGCGAGATTCCAGCGCAAGGGGATACGCAGGGATTCGTAGAGCTCGGCTTTTTGAAGAGGCGGGAGAGGGAGGCGGTCAAAGCGGTCGATTAACCACAGGGGCAATCGCGACGATTCGGCGGGCTTCTTCTTTCCTCCGCCATGGCTCGCGGTTTCGAGCCACCGCCGGAACGGGGTATCTGCCTCGACGAAGGCGTCGTCTTCGAGTAACGGCATGAAGCGCGGGCCGGTCGTGCCCAGTTCGCGGCCGGGCTCGTAGTTTTCCCAGGCTATTTCGACCTGGCCGGGCAGGCGATGAACGAGCCAACGGGCTACGTCGAAGCTGAGGGTGTCCTCCATTTGCGTGCCGGCGATGCCGGAGACCTCGAGCGGGTCGAAGGCATCGCTGTCCGCGCCGGATTCGCGTAGAGCCTCAACTTTCTCGTGGAAATAGTTGAGAATGCGCTCGGTGGTTCGGAGCACGGCGGGGCTATGCGGGAAGGCGCGGAGGAACATCAGCGCTTCATGAAAGCGGATCAGCGAGACTGCGTCGGGGAAGAGGGTTTTGTCGAGGGCGCGAAGGAGTTTTTCGACCTGACGGCTGTCGCCGGGGTTGAAGCGGTAGCGAGCGGCTTCGAGTTGAGCGAACTGGCGTTCGAACGAGAATTGAGGCATTGGCAAATTGCGCCGAGGGCGAGAGGCCCTCGGAACAGCCGGCAAGATGCCGGCGCTNNGTCCACAGGCCGCGCTTGTCGCCTACGGCGGACTGCGTCACATTAGCGGTGCGGACGATTTTGTTCGAGATGCGGTAAATCTCTTTTTTCTCGTCCCAGGAGCGATCGGAATCGAACTCCACGTCGAGCGTGGTGGCGAGCATTTCGGCAGCGAGCTCCTCGGCGTAATCTCCGGCGGCGTCCTCGGTTTCGCCAAAGGAGTGATGCTCGCTCAGATATCCATAGGTGTTGCGGTCAGCGGGGATGGCGACGCCGATCGACGATGCGAGCAGGCGGTGCGGTTCGTGCGTGGAATTTTCGGCGACCACGGCAAACACGATCTCACCGGGGTGCAGATACTTGAGGCCTTGCGAGCGCGGGATCAGCTTGCAGTTTGGCGGGAAGATGGAGGAAACGCGGACCAGATTTTGTGCCGCGATGCCGGCATCGCGGAGGGCAAGCTCGAAGGAAGTCAGTCGCTCGCGATGTTTTCCCACACCCTTGGTGAAGAAAATTTTCTTCGGAACCATGTCCTTGCCCAATTCATTTTCCTCCGCGCATTTTCAAATTGAACCTTGGATGGGGAAAATCTAACACAGGGATTTGTGAAGATTGTATGAAAAAAAGACAGGACTATCCTTTTTCGGCAGCAGCAGCGAGAGCGCGCCGTGTTTGGCGCGGCGGTCGCGCTCGAACCGCCGAGGTCTACGGCAGACGGGCGCCGCGCTCAGGCGGCGTGTGCGCCCGCCGATTTCGCCGCCAGAGTTATCAGCGAGGGCTTCGCCAGGCGATGGAAGTCTTCGAAGCTCATACGGACCAGTTCCCGGTGGGTGCCCGCGTTGAAGGCGATTTCCTTGTCCTCGGCCAGACTCTCGTCGACGAACACATCCATGCCGTAGAGATTGCCGAAGGGCGGCATGGAACCGGTTTCGCAGTCGGCGAAGCGATGACGAAACTCGTGTTCGCTGGCCAGTTCTACGGTTTCGGCGTCCAGATATTTTTTCAGGCGGTGGAGGTCGACGCGGAACGAAGCAGGCACCACGGCCATGGCCAGCTTTCCATCCACCATGACCATAACGGTTTTTGCCAGTTCTTTTCCTTTGATGTGGGTGAGTGCGGCGATCCCCTGGGCGGTGTAAGCCAGCGAGTGCGAGATCACCAGATATTTAACTTGATTGCTGTCCAGGAATTCACGGAGCTTGGATAGAGGCACAGGAACCTCCCAGCGGAACCGCAAGCGGGAACGCTTCTGAGGGACAGCCGAAGCTTGCTCTACGGTCAGCGCCAGCTTAATTATGCTCTCATCGGAGGGCGGGGAGTTAGTGAAATTTTGGAGTGGCGGGAGGGACCAAAAGATGGACCGAAATGGGAAAGGTCGGAGCGGGAATCGGGGGAAGTTAGCGTTGAACGTTCAGTTTTCGCCGGAAGAAGCCGCGAAAAATGCGATGCTAGGCGGCTTCCTTCGTGACCAGCGGGCGCGCGGGCTCTCTTGTTTGCGAGGCTGCGATTGCCATCGGTCCATCGGTCCGCGAACCGACGATCTTCATCTCCTGCCAGTCGTAGCCGAATTCATGGCCACAATCCAGGCATACCACATAGGTCCCAGTGCGGCCGCCGTTCATTGCGCGACGTGAACCAGCGCGAATCGTCATAGGAAAGCTATACCGGGAATGCCGGCAGCCGAACACCGTATCCATAATCTTCGCGAACATCTTCACCTCCACACGATCGAGCGAAAAACCCAGGGATACCCTTTACCGAAAAAAACAACCGCTTACAAACAGTTAGATTCGCTTTTCCGGGGAAAGGTGCGTAAGGAATGCGGGCGAACTGTGCCAGCAAACAGACCGACCAGAATGAAGGGGTTGCGGCGGGTAATTGAAGAAGAAAGGCAAGGCGCGGAAGAAACGGGTTCCGGGAAAGGCAGACCGCTTACGCTTTCTGCGGGCCGGACTTTTTCTCCTTGTGTGCAGAACATTTGCCCATGATGGCCGTTTGAAGCCGGCCCCGCAGATCGTCGGGCAACTCGTAGAGCTCGGAATTCCGGTAGATCTCGATGGTCTTGCGGGTTGTGTCGCAGACGACGTAGCAGTTGTGGCACCACGCCAAGTGATCCTCGAGTTCGGACTTGGTCCGATCATCCAGAGCACCATCGAGGTAGTTGGTTAGTTCGTTTAGAAATTCAGCACACTTCACTTGTCGCCGTCTCCACTTGCCCGTTTCTGAAAGTAGCGGCTCAACCGATCGCGCAACTGCAGGCGCGCACGCAGCAAACGCGATTTCACCGCCGGAATGCTCAACTCCAATGCCTGGGCCGTTTCCTCCGTGGAAAGGCCCTCCACATCGCGCAACACGAAGACCGTCCGAAACCCGGGCGGTAATCCTTGAATGGTGCGAGTCAGAATGTCCCGCAACTCCGCTTGGTTGTACATCTGTTCGGGATTGGGACTCCAATCCGCCACCTCGCGGGGAAGAGAGTCATCTTCCGTTTTGACTTCTTCATCCAGAGAGACCATTCGTTCTGGCCGTCTCCGGCGCAACCTCATCAGCGCTTCGTTGACTGCAATCCGTACCAGCCAGGTATAGAACTTGGATTGCTCCTGGAACTGGGCCAGATTTCCATACGCCTTGAGGAACGCATCTTGAACTACGTCTTCCGCGTCCTCGCGGTTTTGCGTAATGTGCTGCGCGATGCGGAAAACGTTCCGGTCATAGCGTCGAACCAGCTCTTCAAACGCGCTGTCGTCGCCGCGTTTGGCGCGCCGGACCAGCTCCATTTCTTCGCTGACCGGTGGCTGTATGTTTGGTTGGATGGCACTCATTCGTAACTTGATGCAGATTTATTCGGGAAGCGCAGGCGATGCCCCGCAGCTATTGTAATGGGTTGGCAGATTTTGTGCAGGCCGTTTTCGAGAGCTTTTGGGACGGCGCCCAGAGCCTGTGTCGACGGTAGGGGTCCGGCACACCGTCGGACAGGTACCAAGGTGCGCTAGGAGGGCTTCCAAGCGGCCATATAATGAGGGCTAGAAGGACACAGATCAGGGCCAGAGGGTAAGGTAACCTGCCTTCAAATCAGGCTTTCTGCCGTGGAGCGCGAATGTCGGATCGCAGTTGGATGGAACCGCTTGTGGAGCGCGTCGTGGGCGAGGTTCTCGACAGCCATAACGCCGAGTTGCGCAGCGAGATTGTCCGCCGGGTCATGGAGGAAGTGGCGGTTGAACCTTCAGCTTCGGTTGCCCCTGCGGCGTGGGCTTCTGGGGACCTTGCCCGCGCGATCTCTGATATCCAAGTTGGTACGTCGCAAAAAGAAATTCTTCGCGCGCTGCTCGAATCCAGTTGTTGTTGTGCCGCCAGAGTTGCGCTGTTTGTGGTCAAAGGCAGCCAGGCGACGGGATGGCAGGCTCGAGGCTTTGCCAACAGCGAAGCCATTAAAGATTTCGCGCTCGATCCTGCGGTTGGCGCTGTTACCAAGGCAATCAGGGATCGGATTGCTACCAGCGCGGCTGGCGCGGAATTCGATCCGGCCTTTCTGAATCAGGTTGGCAGCCCGGCAGGCGAGGCCCGGCTCTTTCCCCTCATTCTCAAGGACAAAGTAGCGGCCCTCATTTACGCCGATGGCGGAACCGAGGGCGTTATGTTCGACGCTGGTTCGCTGGAAGTGCTGGTGCTTTCGACCAGCGCATGGCTTGAGGTGAACGCGCTGCGCAAGCAGGCTCACAAAGACGCTGCTGCAGCCCCGGCGGACACTCATTGCCAGTCAGTTCCTGAAGCGGTATCGGCTCCTGCCGCTGCACTTAATGACCCCTTTGCGGCACACGCGCCGGCCTATGCGATGGCGGCGGCTGCCTCCTCTGGCGCTCCCGAAGCGGTGGAGACGTCGGCGCCATCGATTGAGAATACGGTGGTCGCAGAATCGCATAGTGCGCCTGTCGAGATTCAGTCTGCGGCGGCAACTGCTCCTGCACCTGAAGTGGTTGCCGAACCCATCTTGATTGGCCAGACAACGACCACGGTCGAAGACGCGCCCACTACTGACGCGGCACCGGCACTATCTCCAGCGGATCAGGAGATCCAAAGCAAGGCGCAGCGGTTTGCGCGCCTGCTGGTCGATGAGATCAAGCTTTATAATCAGGCTCAGGTTAGCGAAGGCCGGAAGAATAAAGATCTTTATGACCGACTGAAGGACACGATCGATAAGAGCCGGAGCACGTACCAAAAGCGTTACGGGAATACGGTTGCAGCTTCGGGGAATTACTTTCAACATGAATTGATACGAAGTCTCGCAGAAGACAAGGTTTCCTTGATGGGTTCGAATTTTTCTCTGTAGGTAGGTTTGAGTGCGCTGTCTGGCGGTCTGGTTTTTATCGGGAACGATCCTCTGTTTCGAGCTTGGGTTCTCGCTGCCCGCGGCAGCTCAAACGGCAGCATCCGAAGCAACGTCATCTTCATCCCCACCGGCATCGGAATCCTCTGCTGCCCCGGCCAAGGTTGCTGTTAACGGGACGGCCGCCAAGTCCTCGATCAAGACTTCGACCGCAAAGTCGTCAACAAAGTCAGCGGGGAAGACTCCCTCCAAGACAACTGCGAAGAGCAGCCAGCGAAAGCGTCACAAAGCCGTTTCACCGCGGGTACGGCGGGCGCGCCAGGCGTTTGTGGCTTCAGCGAGCCTTCGTCCCATGGCGCAGCAGTTGCTCCAGGACCGCACTCCGGCCGCATATGCCGGGATGGAAACCTACGCTCGGCGTCACGCCAAGGAAGATGCAGGCGCGCTGGCGTGGCTGGTAGTTGGCTATGCGCACACGCTCGATCATGAGTACCCGAAAGCGATTGATCCGCTCAATCGCGCCAAGGCGGGAGCGAGCGAACTGGGAGACTACGTCACCTATTATCTCGGCGATGCGTATTTGAATACCGGACACACCGCCGAGGCTCTTTCCACGCTTGCCGATTTCAGCAAGAACTTTCCCGATTCGCTGCTGATTCGCGATGCGCACCTGGCCTATGCCAACGCGCTTCTTGCAGAGGGCCGGGCGCCGGAGGCTGCGGCGCTGCTGGAAAAAGACCGGGCACCGGTGCGCAGCGATCTCGAACTGGCCATCGGGCGTGCCTACGCGGCTGCCGGTGACAAGCAGAAGGCTACAGATGCATTTCGCAACGTTTACTTCAATCTGCCGGCAAGCTTTGAGGCCGAAGCGGCGGGGGCGGAATTGCGCAAACTGGGAATGAACGGCTCTGGCATAGAGCGACGTACGCGCGCCGATCTGTTGTTCAAAGGCAAGCGATACAGTGACGCGGCGCAGGATTACCGCGAACTGGCGGGCGAAGCGACTCCCGCCGAGCGGACCGAACTGCAGTTGCTGCTGGCAAACTCTCTCGAAAAAAGCGGCCGCAGCCACGATGCCCGCCAGCTTCTCACTTCCATGGGCAAGCAAGAGGGCGATGCGGAAGCGGAGCGGCTCTATCTGTTGAGCGAGACCGCGCGCTCCACCAGCGACGAGAATGCCGTTCTCGAAACATTGAACCAGTTGCGGCAGTTCGG
>PLHN01000121.1 GCA_003139975.1 Acidobacteriaceae bacterium | reverse complement strand
ATGGGGCCATTCCAGACGATGGTTCGGGCACGACCAATTTCTTCAGAGAAGGTCTCTATAGTCTCGGGGCCAATATCCAAAGCCATCATGTTGTCCGGGATGGATTGGCCGCGGCCTACTATTTTAGTGAGCGCATTGGCGTCGACGCGATCGGCAATTACGTGATCGGTCGGGAGCAGGAANNGCCTTGCGCCTTGAGGAAGGTATAGGCCATGCCGCCGCCGATGATGAGGGCGTCGACTTTGCCCAGCAGATTTTGGATGACGCCGATTTTGTCGCTCACTTTTGCGCCGCCGAGAATGGCTACGAAGGGACGCTCAGGATTTTCGAGAGCACGGCCCAGATATTGGAGTTCCTTTTCCATGAGCAGGCCGGCGGCGGATTTCTGGACGAACTTCGTGATGCCGACCGTCGAGGCATGGGCGCGGTGGGCAGTTCCGAAGGCGTCGTTAACATAGAACTGGGCCAGCTTGGCCAGCCCTTTGGAAAAATCCTCGTCGTTGGCCTCTTCCTCGGCGTGGAAGCGGAGATTCTCGAGCAGAAGCGCCTGGCCTTTTTCCAGTTTGAGGGCGACTTCTTCGGCTTCCGGTCCAACGCAGTCGGGACAGAAGCCTACGTTTTCGCCGCGCGAGAGTTCGCGGTCGAGGAGCATGCGTAGACGCTCGGCTACCGGCTTCAGGCTCAATTTGGGGTTGGGCTTGCCTTTGGGGCGGCCCAGGTGCGACGCGAGAATCAGGCGTGCGCCGTGGCGGAGGGCATACTCAATGGTCGGGAGCGTCTCGCGGATGCGGGTATCGTCCATGACGCGGCCGTCGTCGAGCGGGACGTTGAAGTCGACGCGCATGAAAATGCGGTGATCGTTCAGTGGGAGATCGCGGATAGAAAGTTTTGTCATGAGGGCACCTTGTGTCAGTCGTTGGTCGTCAGTAGTTCGGCATGCGTTTTTGAGCGACGGAGTCCTTTGAAAGCGAGTTGTTAGCCCGAATCCCGTCGAGGGATTCTTGACTCCGGCAGTGGCGGGCGAGGACGCCCGCCACCACAGCCGGCGAGACGCCGGCGCTACAGCTCAACTGCTTATTCGTCACAGGCCTTTAGCTGCCATGTAGTTGATCAGGTCGCGGACGCGGCAGGAGTATCCCCATTCGTTGTCATACCAGGAGATCACCTTGACGCAGTTGCCGCCTACGACCAGGGTCATGGGCGCGTCGACGATCGACGAGCGCGAGTCGCCCTTGAAATCGGCGGAGACCAATTCGTTCGTCTCATAGCCGAGATAGCCCTTCAGCGGGCCGGCTTCCGATGCCTTCTTCAGCGCGGCGTTCACCTCGTCCTTATTCGTTGCCTTCTCGACCCAGACAACGAGATCGACTACGGAGACGTTGGGAGTGGGCACGCGCATGGCGAATCCGTCGAGCTTGCCGGCGAGTTCGGGAATGACGAGCTTGACCGCTTTGGCGGCGCCGGTGGTGGTGGGAATCATGGAGAGAGCGGCGGCGCGGGCGCGGCGGAGATCCTTGTGCGGGAAGTCGAGGATGACCTGATCATTGGTGTAGGAGTGAATCGTGGTCATGGTGCCGCTCACGATCTTGAAATTGTCGTTGATCACCTTGGCTACGGGCGCGAGACAGTTGGTGGTGCAGGAGGCGTTGGAGATGATGTGGTGCTTGGCGGGATCGTATTTGCCCTCGTTGACGCCGAGGACGATAGTGATGTCTTCATTCTTCGCGGGGGCGGAGATGATGACCTTCTTGACGGATCCGTGGAGGTGCTTTTTGGCATCGTCGGCATTGGTGAATTTGCCAGTCGATTCGAGCACGATTTGCGCGCCTACGCTTTCCCAGGGCAGGGCGGCGGGATCTTTCTCTTTGAAGACTTTAATTGGCTTGCCGTCAATGGAAATGGTGTCGGGGCCGGCGGTGATGTTGTGGGGCAGGTTGCCGAGGATGGAGTCGTATTTAAGAAGATGAGCGAGAGTTTTGGGATCGGTTAGATCGTTAACGGCAACGATGTCGATGTTCTTGTCAGCGAGTGCGGCGCGCAGAACGTTGCGGCCGATACGTCCGAAACCATTAATGCCAACTTTCACAGCCATGGTGCCTCCGGAGGAAATATCTTGAATGGCGAATCATGAAGAATTTGAGACCTAAGACAACCTAATGATGGTAACAAAGCTGGGGAGGAAGCGTAAATGAGATGCGAGCGTTGGTAGTGGCTGAAATTCAGCCACTACCCGAGCGTTGTTCGTCATTCGTCGGTGGTCGTCGCATAAGCAGGTTCGGGTCCCTGCGACTTGCTTCCGAAAAGCGGGCAGCGAAAAGCGAATGACGGATCGCATTACCCGACCGTGATTTCGACGTAGGTGTCGGTGTTGCGCCAGAGAAACGGCACGCGGGCGAGCCAGTATTTGGCGTTGAGGGCGCGGCGAACGCGGGCTGCATCTTCGGGGGGAAGGATGCGGGCCGTGGCGGGGAATTCCGGGCCGGTGATTTTTCCGCGGATGGTGCAGGGGGCAATCTTGACCTGCGGGTTATTGCGAAGGCGCTTGACTTTGCCCAGCTTGCTGTTGGTCATGAAGTAAACCTTGTCGTCTTCTTCGGCAAACCAGATGGGGGTATAGACAGCGACGCCGGTCTTGCGGAAAGTGGCGAGCGAAATGTAACGCTGGCCGCGAATTTCTTGGGGGATGGGCATGGCGGTATTGTAAATGGGGGGTGGGATTGGAGTAGTTTGGGCCGGAACCGTACAACGGTTGGTCGATTGGGTACGATGGGTCATACAATAGCGCTGCTCGTAGGCGATGGGGGCTGACATGACCGATAACTGGGCACAGTGGGAAGGTCGCACCGTCGATGGGAAATACTTGCTGAGGAATTATCTCGGCGATTCGGATGGAAACGCGGTGTTTCGCACCCGAATGGAGGACGAGGTTACGGATGCGGCGATCAAGTTCATCGCGACCGAAGATGCCGAGGCCGAGGGCCAGTTGCTGCGATGGGGGACAGCTAGCGAACTGAACCATCCTAACCTGATTCGTATTCTGGCAGTCGGCCAGACGGCTGTGGATAGTCGCGAAGTGTTCTACGCGGTCGAGGAATTGGCGGAAGAGAATCTTGGGCAGATTGTTCCGGAGCGCCCACTGACCGCAGATGAAGCGCGTTCGACGCTAGGCCCGGTTGTGGCCGCTCTTGAATACCTGCATGGCAAGGGCCTGGTGCATGGGCGCATTCGGCCGGCCAACATTCTGGCGATTGGGGACCAGGTCAAAATTTCCAGCGATAGTTTGCGAGAGGCCGGAGAAGTGCCGCGTTCGGCGAGCGCTTACGATGCGCCGGAGGTGGCGGCGCACGGGGTTTCCGCAGCGAGCGACGTGTGGTCGCTGGGCATGACGCTGGCGGAAGTAGTCACTCAGCATGTGCCCGCGTGGAATGCGGCGCGCATGAAGGCACCGGAAGTCGACAGGGGAATTCCTGAACCGATTTGTGGCATTGTGGAGCGCTGCCTGGAGATTGATCCGCAGAAGAGGTGCGGGCTCGCGGAGATACGCGATCGGCTCAAGGGGGCGGCGGAAAACAGGGAAGCGAAGGCGGCAACGCAAGCGCCGACATTGGCGCCTTCCGCCGACGTCGCGAAACGGTCTGGCGGGTGGTCGTATTGGGTCGCGGGGATTGCGGCGCTTGGGGTGGCAATCCTTTTGATCGCGCATCCGTGGTCGGCGGAGAAGCCGGCATCCAAGGAGGTCGCAGTCCAGTCTCAAACCACTCCGGCTCAGACGGTACCTGCGCAAAGCCTGCCCGCGTCTCCGGTACCTGCTCAGTCTGAAGCTTCGCAACCGGGTTCCGTGCAATCCAGCGCTCCGGTTTCCAATGCAGCGGCTTCAAAGCCGTCTGCTGGCGGGACGCCAGCGGCGGCAAGAGCGGCCGAGGCTGCGAGTGGCGACACTGGGAAAGCGCCGCCAATGGACGGCATTGTTTTGCGGGCTATGCCGGAAGTTTCTCCCAGTGCGCGACGGACGATCCAAGGCAGGATCAGAGTTCGGGCGAAGGTCGATGTGGATGCGGATGGGAATGTGACTGAGGCGAGGTTAACCGATGCCGGTCCGAGCAAGTATTTTGCTCGCGTGGCCCTGGAGGGAGCGCGACGTTGGAAGTTTGCTCCGGCGCCGGATCAAGGCGGGAAACGGCAGTGGACCCTGCTGTTTGTTTTTACACGCGCGCGGACGGAGGCTGTGGCCACGAAGGCGCGGGGGGATTAGGAGAGTGGCTTGTCAGTCCGCTCCGACGTGCATTTTCTTGTGAGAGTGGGGGGCAGTTTCGAAAGCGGATTGCTTCTTCGAATTCTTGAGCCATTCGGCAACGCGGGCTTCGGCTTCTTCGATCTGTTGAGGCGACATGGAGTGGCGGATGTTGCTCTTACCTTCCTCGATTCGCGCGAACAGAGGGGCAGCCGTTTTGGAAGCAAGCAAATACCACATGTAAGCGGCGACCAGATCTTGCGAGCCGTTGTTTGCGTTGTAGTAGTCAGCCAAGCGCAATTGAGCGGCGGGTTCGCCGGATTCGGCGGCGCGGATGGTGTCGACCAACCCGTGCCCGTCTCCATTACCGGAGTCGCCAATCTGCGAGTTGTTCATTGTCAGGTAGAGCAACTCGGTGCGNNATGGTGTGCGGGCTGAGATGGAGAGCCTTGGCGATTTCGCGATTGGTCATGCCGCCGGCGACGTTTTGGATGACTTCCCGCTCGCGGGCGGAGAGCAGTTCAATGCCTTTGTGATTCGTGGCGTGAACGCGAGGAGAGTTGGCTAGGGCCTCGAGAGCGTGATCGAGCTCGATGCTGCGCGCCCAGATCTGGCCTTCGTGCACGGCGCGGATGCACTTGCAGAGAGTTTCGAGGCGCTCCTGCTTGGAAAAGATTCCACGGGCTCCGGCGCGGAAACAATCGAGAACAATCTCGGGCTCGGAGGAATCAAGCAGAATGACGCCTTTGATTTGCGGACGCAGCGTGCGCATTT
>PLHN01000187.1:256-13160 GCA_003139975.1 Acidobacteriaceae bacterium | reverse complement strand
AACGGGACGCTGATACAGTAAGGAGTCGTCAGGTAAATCGGGGACTGTTACGTTCTGCCGATAGGAGGCGAGGCACCAGTACTGGAGGACTAATGGTTTGAAGTTTAAACCCGGAGATCCGATCGATCACGACCTCTGCACCGCACTTAAGCACGAGTTCTTGCGTTGCGAAGATGCGTTCAGAGATTGTGAAGTCTACGTGAGCAAGACAGCAGCTTCCAGCTCCCAAACCGAAAACTTCCTGATTGCGTACAAGGCGTACAACGCATATTCGAGATTTATCCATCACCTGTACGAATTCATTCTGGGGGCGATAGCGAGAGAGACTGGCGACACCACACAGCTAGAAGCGAATGAGGCAGAACGACATATAGCGGCCCATGCGCAGCGAATCCTGACGGGGCGGCGTCAGGCAATACTGAAAGGTACCGCGCCTGTCTGGGAAAACGACATAAGTTACTATCCTGAAAAAATTCCAGCAGACTTTGCAAAGGAGTTCAGGCAGTTTCGAAACCAGAGCTTTGGGCATGTCACACACAGACGATCAACCATCAGCATGTCTGATTTTTACGCAAAGTATCATAAATATGTTCACATGCCTTACTGGAATTGCAGAGGCTCCTGGGGGCTGCGGGAGGGGGACTTCCCAGACCTGAAAGAGATAACGAAATTTTCTTTCCTAATTAAGAGCTCGCCTCCGCGACCCGAGACTAGCGACGAATAAGAATTCCCCATACCCGCCCCGCATTACTCCAGTCACTCCCCAAGTCATCCTGATTTCCGTTACTGTTAACCTTAGTGACGCTGTCCCTCCCGGTGTGCGCCCGCGCGGTTGCGAACGACTGTTGGTGTTCGGCTGTTTACTGTTCGGCTGTCAACTATTGAAGAGCGTTTGTGCACGATACTGAGAAACCAGAACCCGCGTACCAGAAGCTGCTTGCCTCCCCGATTCGTGAGCTGGGGCTGAAGCTTGAAGGCTCTCCGGTGGAGCGCTTTATCGAGCAGCTTTACCGCGAACTTGAAGCGAAGGGACTGGGGAAGTTTCGGCCTGCTTGTTATCTCACCGACGAGTGGGGTTGTCCTTCGGGCGAGCCGATCATCGGCATCCCGTTCTATCTGGCCGATCCAGCGCTTGCTCAACTGGAGAAGGAAACGCACGACCTTGAGGATGCGCGCGAGATCATGATGTATCTGCGGCACGAAGCGGGACACGCGTTTGTTTACGCCTACAAGCTGCACAACAAGCCGGAGTGGAAGCAGATCTTCGGGCCGTTTCGCCGGCCTTATCGCGATAACTATCGTCCTGCGCCGTTCTCGCGCGATTACGTTCGCCATTTGCCGGGTTGGTATGCGCAGAAGCATCCCGATGAAGACTTTGCCGAGACGTTTGCGGTGTGGCTCACGCCGCGCTCGAACTGGCGCAAACGTTATCGCGGCTGGCCCGCGATGGAGAAGCTGCGCTTCCTCGACCGGCTGGCGCGCAAGCTGGCGAAGGCTGATCCGGCGCGCCGGCGCGGCATCGCCGATATCACCGTCGATGACATGGAAACGACCTTGGCTGAGTTCTATCACCAGAACGGACGCGAGGAAGTGGCCGTTACCGAACTTACTCCGGATACGGATTTGCGCGATCTGTTTCCGGTGTCGAAGCGGAAGAAGACGGCGCTTGCGGCCAGCGAGTTTCTCCATCAGCATCGCAAGCCGCTGATCGACAAGGTTGCGCAATGGACAGGAGCGCAACGTCCGCTGATCAAGACGCTGATCGACAACATCGAGAAGCGCGCAGGAGAACTCGACTTGCGCGCGGACAAAACTCGCAGCGCCGAGCATTTGGCAGAAGTGACAGCTTATGCGACTGCGCTGGCAATGACATATGTGGCGAAGGGAAAGTTCATACAGCCGTGAAAAAGGTCTCAGGTCTTAGGTGTCANNGAAAGGCAGGTCTTAGGTCTTAGGTGTCAGGTCTCAGGGAAAGACGGCGAGTGATCGATGTTCGAGATTTTCCTGCGACCTGATACCTGCGCGGTGAAGGCAACTGTTTTGGGGGAGTTTTCATGATTGGAGCAAAGAAAAAAATCGCGCTGCTGTACGACGTGTGGAACGAAGACCCGGTCGCAGCGGCTGCCAAAGAAGAATCCAACAACGGCAACGGAAGCGCTAACGGCAGCAGCCGCAAGGCGCACAAGCCGGTCAAGAAGGCCAAGAAAGAGAAGACCGACCGCGAAGAAATTTTCGAAGCCTTGCAGAAGCTTGGACACGAGCCTTCTTTTTTCGAGCTTGACGGGCGTCCGCAGTCGCTGCATTCGCTTGCGAAATGCGATGCCGATCTGCTCTTTAACCTTACCGAGTCGTTCGACGGCGACGACACCAAGGAAATGAACGTTGTCGCTTACGTCGATCTGCTGGGGCTGCGCTACACCGGCGCTGGGCCGCATTCCATTTTCCTGTCGCAGGATAAGGCGATTGCTAAAAAGATTTTCGCCTTCCACGGCATCAAGACTCCGTTCTTTGCCACCTCCTATCGCGGGCGCATCGAGCACGCTCACGATATTTCGTTTCCGCTGATCGTGAAGCCATCGTGGGAAGATGGATCGATTGGCATCGATGCGGGCTCGGTCGTCAAGAACGTCAAGGAGATGATGGAGCGCGTCGAGTACATTCAGGACGAGTTCGATTCTCCGGCGCTGATCGAGGAGTACATCGACGGCCGCGAAATTTATGCGGGCATTCTCGGCAACTACGAACGAGCGCAGGTTCTGCCGCTGGTCGAACTCGATCTTTCTCGTCTGCCCGAAGGCACGCCAAAAATTGCGAGCTACGATGTGAAGTTCGAAAAAAACACCGAAGCTTACAAGCTGACCAAGTCGGGCATTGCCGAGGATCTCGATGACGAAACGCGGAAGCGGCTTTCCGACACGGCGCTTGCGGCTTATCGCGCGCTCAAACTGCGCGACTACGGACGCATCGACATGCGCCTCGCTCCGAACGGCGACGTTTACGTCATCGAGGCGAATCCGAATCCGTGGCTGGCNNGGGCGCGAACCTGGGGCACCATCGAAATGCCCCTGCCCCACCCTCCTGCCGGCCAAAGTATTGATTCTACGTGGATTACTTGCAAAGTCTTGAGCACGTTGGACTTAGGCTCTTGATTTTTTGCTTTCGTAGATTTGCCGGGTATCCTCCCCCCTTCTACCCAGTCTATTGGAATCATAGAGTTAGGGGGAAATTCCTGGCAAAGTCTTCATGAGAAACGAGTTATATGTAAAGTCTTGAGCGCGTGGTAGTTAGTGCTATGGAATACTCCCTTGCCGCGTTTCTCTGGCGTCGTCCGCAAAGTAATCAAAATGAATGACGTCTGTGTAAATAAAGAGTTGAATTGACGGCGTTTCTCGCCCGGAACGATCAGCGGGGGGCTAGAGCGGATTCCTCCCTGCGGCCGGAATGGCAAGGGAGAGTTTCCTTGGCTCCGTGAAAAGGAGGGTTCTCGGTCCCGTTATTTGTCAAAGAGCGAAACTTGCTTGGGCAACGAGCTTGGCCGCTACTTCTATTTTACTGGTAGCTACAAGTCCTCTTTGGTGGAGGGTACGAAAGACTCCATTGCGTGAGGGTTTAGATTTGCCTTTGCCCAGCGCTGCCGCATCAGTCGCTGTGCGCTGAGAACGTTCGTGCACCAAAACTAAGCGGCGTCAGCGCCTCAAGTGTGGGATACGAGACGGGAGCGATGAGAGTCTGTTCTGGAGGCATGGCACCGGTTTGGATGGCGTTGGCCATCATGTGAACCGCAATTTCGGCGCTGGGTGGAATGTAGATGGTCGCGGCCAGACGTCGTTTGCGCACCCATACCTGACCGCTGTTGGGGAGACCGTCGCAGCCCAAGAACTGCAAACTCGACCACCGCTCCTGCGATTCGCCGGTTATCTCCTGAAAGGCCCGCCTTGCGCCCATGGCCATGGAATCGTCCTGCGCCGCCACCAAGTCGACCCGGCACCGTTGTGAGGTGGGGAGCCGCAGCCACGAACTGACCACCTGGTACGCGCTGGCCTCCGTCCACGCCGCCCGGGTGATTTTGACCTGCACATCGGCGGGCATGGTTTCGAGCATTCCGGAAGCGCGCTGCTTGGCGGCCAAGCTTTCGCTTGGTCCCTGCACGCTTAGAACGGAACCACCGATCGGTAGAAACCTCGCGATCTGCTGTCCTTGAATCCGCCCGATCTCCTTATGGTCGGACGTAACCGAGAAGGCCGGCACACGAAAGGCGGCGCGGATTTCGGCCAGGTATTCCACATTCCGGTTCAATACCGCCCATCCGATTCCTGCGGTTGCCGCCGCTCTAGCGACCTGCACCATGGCCGTGCCTCCAACCGGTTCAAAGAGAATTGCATGGCAGCGTGGTCCGGATCGAGACTGAATCGTTCGAAGAAGCTGCTGGCTTTGGGTGATGACGTCGTTATCAGCCTGTATGACTTCGAGGTCCACGCCGAGGCGCTTCGCCGCATGTTTCGCCGACCGCGCCTGTTCGATCTGGTAGTCGTTATCCGCGTTCGTGAGGGATAGAGCGAATCGCAGTTCAGCCATGGCAAGTTCATTGTCGAACCAAGGCCATCGTTACCGGCAGTTAACCGATGTAATTAGAAAAGTCTTAAGTTCCTGAAGTTTTTCGTGGAGATTGCCGAGCGCCCAAAATTGGGGCGCGGACCCTTCGACAAGCTCAGGGCAGGCTCTGGGGCACGGCACCGTGCCTGTGCGGTTGCGGCGCGAATCCCAGGTTAGAATCTCCACCATACTCGATGACTGGGCTGGACAATCCGTTATCAGGGGTCCGAGAATAGTTTGTCTGCAGTGGCAATCTCCAAGAGGGAGTTCGACCATGAAAAAGGCTCGCGCGTCATCGTTCGCGCTTTGCGCGGGACTGATGCTTATATTCGCATTGGGCATTGTGCCCGCTCTCACGATGGCGCAGGATACGCGGCCGATCGTTGGAGATTGGAGCGGAACGCTGAATCCCGGTGCCCAGCCTAAGAAGCGAATTGTTGTGCACATCTCCGCGGCGCAGGACGGAAGTCTGAATGGCACGATCGACTACCCCGACCAAGACACTTCCGGCATTCAACTCACCGCCATCACCTACAGGGAATCTAGTCTGCACTTTGAAAGCACCCCCAGCCTGACGGTTTATGACGGAACCATGAACCAGGACAATTCAACGATCACGGGTACTATGAAACAAGGCGGGGCGAGCCTGAATCTCGTCCTAAAGCGCACGCCTTAGAACCTTAAGGCCTTAGTCCATTTCACGGCAGAAATCGGGATTGAGAGTTTTTGGCGCTCCGTAGTTGGCGAAAAATCCCCATTTACGCTGAGTGACCCGGCTTCGACTCCTATTTCGGCTGCTCCTCGGGTCGGCCTATTTCATGTTGTCGAGGATGGAGCCGACGATCCCTCCTACTACCCCGCCCTCTACGGTCTGTTTGGTGGGTTGGTGCGGCAGATATTTGTCGATGGCGTGGGCTAGCTTGGCTATGGGGAGGGTCTGGAGCCAGATTCTTCCGGGGCCGGTCAGGGAGGCCAGGAAGATTCCGTCGCCACCGAAGATCATATTCTTGATGCCGGGAACGGTGGTGATCTGGAACGAGACGCCGGACTGGAAGGCGCCCACGTGGCCGGGATGGACGCGCAGGGTTTCGCCGGGCTGGAGGTCGCGCACGACGAGTTCGCCGGAGAGTTCGAGCCAGGCGGTGCCTTGTCCGCTGAGGCGTTGGAGCAGGAAGCCGTCGCCGCCGAAGATGCCCGCGCCCAGCGATTGCTGGAAGCCAACACTGATCTGAATCTGCGGGGTGGCGCAGAGAAAGCCGTGGCGGTGAATCATGTATTCGTGTCCGGGCGAGACTTCGACGGGCACGATGTGGCCGGGGAGTTTGGTGGCGAAGGCAATCTCGCCTGGGGCACCGAAGGCGCGGTACTCGGTCATGAAAATGGAGCCGCCGCCGGCCACGCGCTTGAGGACGCCGAACAGGCCTCCGCCGCCGGCGAACTGGGTATGCGTGGTCATCTGGATGGAACTGCCCATCCAGGAGAGTTCTCCGGCCTCGGAGATGATGGAATCGTTTGGGTCGAGTTGGAACTCGAGAACGGGCATGGTGGTTCCAGTGATGCGGCTTTGCATGGCGGTCTCCTGATAATGAGGATGGCTCGGTCGGGGGGTCGACTCGGGTCTAATTTTAAACGAGCGGGGTATGCGGTGGTTGGCGCGGAAAATACGAGGTCCCGTTCGACAAGCTCAGGGCAGGCTCTCCACCCAGCCTGGCTTCGTCTGCGCTCCGGTCGGAATGACAGGGGGTTGTTGCGGACGACGAGAACAGCGGAACCGAGGCGCTCTGGAGTGCTCGCGTAGGCATGGCCGAAGGTTCCACCACTTGGGCTGGCCCGTTCGTAATCTACAATTAGTAACCACTCTCGCCCATACTTGGCTTGTTATGAGCAGCTCTCCCCAAATACGTACATCCATTCGCGTCCCGCGCGCCCATTTGGAAGGCAATCATCCGACCGTTCTTCGGTTACCAAATGGCCAGAACGTCGGCGGCAATCTGCAGGTGATTTCGCTCACCGGGGGGCTGGTGTCGCTCCCCAAACCTGTCGTCGAAGGCTCGCAGGTCAAGATGATCTTCCTGACCGGAACTGGCGCTGTGCTGGGAGGCGCAGAAATGCTGCCGCCCGTTAACGCCGGACAGCAGCCGTTCCGCTTCGTTGCGCTCGCGCCTGACGATCACAGGCGTATCGGCGCGCTGGTCGGGAAGGAGTCGATCCGGAAGGAATTCGAACAGCCATGGATGGAGAAACTGCGCGCGGCGTCGGCGAAGCAAGAGGAGCCACGGCGCTGGCGGCCGCTGCTGGCAGCTGCGGTTGGAGCCTTGATGATCTCGCTGGCGGCCGCGGCCTACCTGCTGCACTTTCGAGTGCACATCGGCCTGCTGAAGCAGATTGGGTTTTGAGCATCACGCGTTTGCAATGGACTCGACCAACACCCGCCGGTGCCCGCGCTATCGCATGCACACGCCTGTCTCGGTTGTGGTGCCGGGCTCGGCCGACATGGTGGTGCCGGGATTGGTTTCGAAGTTGAGCCGCGCGGGGATGGAGGTTTACGCGGGAGTGAACCTGCAACCCGGCGAGGTGATGGAGGTCGAGTTCCGGACGGAAGGGAAGACGGTGCGGGTTGCCGGGGTGGTCCGCAATCGCGAGGGCTTTTGCTTTGGGCTGGAATTCTGCGCGCTGCGGATTGAACTGGGCGAGGCGCCGGTTCGCGGTTGATCTAGGGACACTGTGATTCAGCGCCAAGAAAAACCCTTAACCACAGAGGGCACAGAGGTTTCCGCAGGCTAACTACGGTTTGGTTTCTTGGAGCAAGACTACGTCGGAGTCGGTGTGGCCGCGCAGGATGCCGAGGTTCTTGCCGTCCGGCGACCAATGGAACGCGGTGATCTGCTCGGAAGTGAAATGTGTAATCTGGCGGCCGGGGCTGCCGTCGAGCGGTTGAATCCAGACGTTATCCACTCCATTCTCCATGATGGGGTAGGCAATGGCTTTTCCGTCCGGGGTGAACTGAACGCCGCTGGAGATTCGTGGATCGACTGGCAACAAACGCGGCTTATCGAGCGTTGCCAGGTCCAGCAGGGCGATCCTGGCCGTGCCGATGGGGTCTTCCGGATTCACGAATTCGACAAGGTACACCAGAGTTTTTCCGTCCGGCGAACTGCCCATGCCGCGGCCAGCGAGAAATGCTCCAGCAAAGTTAGTGCTTGGAATTGGTTCCGCTTTGCCGGAGCCATCCAGTGGGACTCGCCAAAGTTGCCTAACTTCGGCGAAGTAATAGACCCAGTTCTGATTGGCCGAACACACCGGCAATGTATCAAGTCTGCTGGTATCCGTCAGCTTCGCCGGATGGGAGCCGTCAGCATTGACACGCCAGAGGCCGAACGTGTTGCCGGCGTCATGAAACACCCAGGGAAAAACAACGTATTGCGCGCCGCACGCCGACAAACTGAGAATGCCCGCCGACGGGTCGCTGACGAGTTGACTGGGATTTCTTCCGTCGGCCTCCCTGCGCACCAGTTGCGTCAATTCGGAAGCGAGCAGGCTGCCATCGGCGGCCCAATTGAAAAATGCGACGTGTTCGCCGCCGGAAGCTAACGGACTGATCTCGGCGGACGCGCTGCCTTCGCCGGGCAACATATAAAGGTTGCTGGCGACTTTCTGTTGCACCGTAGCCAAAGTCTTGCCGTCAGCCGAAAGACTCAACGCCGAATAGCTATTGGTGTCACGCGTAATCGGCCGCAACCGGCCGTCCGCAAGCGTGACATAACCGATCTGGCGGTGGAAGAAATTCGGTCCTCGTGCCGAATCGATGACAAAAAGGCCATCGCCGGCGGACGACCAGCGCACTTCCCAAATCACTTGATCGGCAAACGTGAGGACTTGCAATTTGCCGGTATCGGCATCCACCAGATCGATCCCCCCGATTCCGTTAGCAGGCTGTAACTCGGAATAGGCGATCTGTTTGCCATCGGGCGACCAGCTTACCGAACGCCCCATCCCGGCCAGCAGTGAAATGTGCAGCGTCTTCTCATCACTGCCGTCCAAATTGGCACTGAGCACGCGATATTTGCCCGTTTCCGGATTGTTCGCGCGCAGGAAGGCCATGCGGCGGCCGTCGGGAGAAAATGTGAATTCAGTATCCACGTCGTGGACGACGGCCTTGGGCGTGCCTCCTAAGACCGGCGTGCGATAGATATTGAAATCGCTGGCGATGCCGTTCAGGGCCTGGCGGTAATAGATGTAATTTCCGTCGGGCGAAAAGGCGACGTTGCGAATACTCGCCGAAGGCGGCACAACCTGCGTGTCGCTTCCCGTCGCTATGTTGCGGAGCCAGAGGCTGTTCAGCCCCTTGTCGTTCATGACGGTCAGGACATATTTGCCGTCGGGAGATATGGCGGCGACGAGTGCGCGGTTGGAATTGGTGACCTGCGTGACGGCGAAATTCTGGAAGGGCGCGGAAGCGTTGCGGTGCAGCATGGAATAGACGCCAAAGCCCGCGGCCGCGAGAACGGCGAGGGCGACGATGGCGCCGAGGGCAGCTCCTAATTTATGTGTTCTCGCCGCGGCGACGGCCGCGCTGCTGGTCGTATGTGCAGGCTGGGTCGTGCTCGACGCCATTGCGCTGGGCGGCGCCTGCGCCGCAACTGCCGACAGGTTTGCCGACGAATTTGCGGCTCCGGCGGGCTGCTGCGCGCCGGCGTATACACCACTCTCTTTCCCTGGCTCTTGTGCCACTGCGACCGATGCCGAACTTCCTCCGCGATGGCGCGAGTCTGTTTCGCGTTTCAGGCGCTTCAAATCGGCTCGCATCTCGGCGGCGCCCTGATAGCGCAGGTCGCGGTCTTTCTCGATCGCCTTGCCGATGATGCGTTCGAGTTCGGCGGGCACGTCGGGATTGAGCCGCACAGGCGAGACCGGATCGGCATCCAGAATGGCCTTGAAGATGACGGCGCTGCTGTCGCCGCGAAAGGGCAGAGCGCCCGTTGCCATCTCGTAGAGCACGGCGCCGAAGGAAAACAAATCGCTGCGCGCATCCAGTTCCTTGGCTTGCGCCTGTTCTGGCGACATGTACGCGACTGTGCCCAAGGCCGAGCCCGGACTAGTCAAGTGCGGCTCCTCGATCATGCGCGTCTGGGTGTTGGCCGAAAGAATCTGGCTGGACGAAGCGGCGGGGGTTTCGAGTTTCGCGAGCCCGAAATCGAGGACCTTAGCGTGGCCGCGCTTGGTCACAAAAATGTTCGCGGGCTTAATGTCGCGGTGAACGATCCCCTGCGAGTGCGCGGCGTCAAGGGCATCGGCGATCTCGATGGCCAGGCCGAGCAGGACCTCGGTCTCGATCGGGCTGCCTGCGATCCGATACTTGAGCGTGGTGCCGTCCAGAAACTCCATCGCAATGAATGACTGCTCGCCGCTTTTGCCGATGTCGTAAATGGTGCAGATGTTGGGATGGTTGAGGGCGGATGCCGCGCGCGCCTCGCGCCGGAAACGCTCGAGCGCCTGCGGGTCGCGCGAAAACTCATCGGGCAGGAACTTAAGCGCTACAAAGCGACCGAGTTCTGTGTCCTCGGCCTTGTAAACAACGCCCATACCGCCGCCGCCGAGCTTTTCAACGATGCGGTAACGCGAGATGGTCTGGCCGATCACTGGCGGTGAATGTTACGTGGGCGGATGGGGCGAGTCAATGGGGGAGAACGGTTTGGGGATAAGCTCCTTCGGTTTAGCAAACCCCCGGACCGGTGGGGGCATTCGGCCCGGCCGATGCGAGAAGAAGGACAAAATGTGGCATCGATCCCGCTCGCAGCGGTTCATGAGCGAGATCTCATGCTAGCTACACTCACGGCCGTAGAGCCCCCGCCAAGGGTAATAGGCCCTTCGTTACCAGCGTGATGGTGACGTTGGTTCCTCATCACAGATATGTGGGTTGGGTCTGCGAGATATTCGTAGATCGGAGGTTGTGCATGGATAGTGATTTGAACCTGGGCTCATCGTCGGGTGTGCCCGCGTCGGAGGCCGATGTGAGAAAAAGACGATATCCGCGATTTGCTGCGGACTTTCCGGTTCAAGTCCGATTGACGACCCAGGGACCCACCAAAGCTGTCGCTTGCGAGGGACAGGGCACCAACATCAGCGGTGGGGGACTAGCCGTGAGAGCGGACATCGATCTGCCGGTGGGCACGCAGGTCGGAGTGGAGTTCACGCCACCGTATTCCGACGAGCCGATGGTGTTCCGGTGTTTTATCCGCAACCGCGACGGCAATCTTTATGGCGTGGAGTTCATCACGGAGAACGATGACGACTATAGAAAAGCGGGGGAACTTCTGGCGGGACTCGCCGCTATGAATGCCCCTGTGCCCGCGGTGTGAATTGCGGGGCAGTGCCGATCCGATAGCTCTCCACGATCCGGACCAAGGCTGAGATGCTCAGCGCGCCGCCTTCACCATCCCATGATCGCGTGGGTGATCCCCTGCCACCACCCCGGATTGACCCGCCACACGTAGACCGCAAGACTCTGCAGAACGATCATTGGGGGCAGTGCATAGAGATACACCTTGAGGACCCGCCCCTCCACCACCCAATCGCGCGCCATGCCGAGCACGATCAGAAAGTCCAGGCCGGGGTAGAAGAGGTTATGGTTGAACCAGAAATCGAACCGGCCTATAGCAGCGTCCATGAGTTGGCAAGTTGCGATGAAGATTAGGCGTCGGTGGTATTCCGGCTTTTTTCTAAGATAAATCGCCAGTGCCACGCACAGGCCGAAGACGATCATGTCGGTGAACGGAATCGACAGGAAAGCGTCCACGTCCTTCTGATGGAGCACAACAGTATCGAAGCGGGTCATTACAACCGCGACCGCGAAGCCCAACGCGGTCATTACCGTGGCAAGTCCGGCTCCAAACCAGCCGAGAGAGCGGTGGACGCTAACCTTTCGCCCGCGCACCAAAGCCGACTGAGCAATGAAGAAGGCCATCCACGTTGAGAAAGCCGCGCCGTGTATCCACAGAAGCAATGGCCTTGGCGGGTTGGCATGGAACAGGTTAGCGTCAACCGTATGGCCGAAGCCCCACACCACCAGCCCGGTCATCGCCAGCGCCATGCAGAGATAGAAATACCGGCTCAAGAACGTCTTGAGCTGCTTAGTCGTACTTGTTTCTTTCTTAATACGAGCAGCTAACCCCACGCTTCCAATGGACACAGAGCTGTCTCCTTAAAGCATCGCGAAGGCCGAAGGCGAGCGCGTCCTCACCCCGGAGGATCGGAGTATTTAAGCACACAGACAGCGGACTGTAAATCTGCCATCATCACCAGCGCAATCGCTTGCTACCTACCCACTCCCTTGGCCACGGGCTGCAGTCTTTCGAACGCTTCTTCGGCTCGGTCCAGCGCCTCCTGCACGTTGTCGCAGATGTTTTGTTTTCCGACCAGTTCCTCGAATTCGGCATGTCGCAGAAGGACCTCGACTATCTGCTCGACGAGAAGACCAACACCATCGGCGCCCTGCTCATGCACCTGGCGGCTACGGACCGCACTTACCAGATCAATACGTTCGAGGGAAACTCGCTAAGAGAGTTGCCGGCTTCTTACCAAGAGAAGTGGGCCGTGGCGATGGAACTCGGAGAGCCGGCGCGCAAAGCGATTAAGGGCAACAGCCTGGATTACTATTTGAACCTGCTGAGCGAAACTCGTGAGCACACGCTGGCAGAATTTCGCAAGCGCGACGATGCGTGGCTCATGACCGTCGACAAGGAATGTGTGCGAGCATGAATCCAACCACAATGGGCAGATCAAATTCCTGAAGAGCCGGTTGCCGGGGGCCAAACCCGCGAGCCAATAAGAAACGGCTGCCAGCGAACTCGGCAGCCGTTAAGGTGCTGCGCGGACAAGAGTGTCCGCGCCACTTGCGAAGAACAAAAGCAGCGGGCGGGGTCGCCCGCTCCACACAAGCTTCTTTCTAGAACAGATTCCACAAATACTGGTTGTAGACGTCGTGGTGGTATTGCACCTCTGGGGCTTTTACGAACGTGCCCAGCAGACGCGGACAGCGATCGGCTGAGGCCTGCTTCAGATCGGCGTAGCGGCCTTTGACGTCTTCGCCCATCAGGGTCGAGGTCCAATCCGCCTTGCGGAAGTTTTCGATGGCGGTATAGATGTTGTCGGGCAGATAGCGTTCGGCCTGGCGCAGGTTCTTGATCTTGGAGGTCGTGCCTTCGAGGCCGGTCTTGAAGATCGAGAGCATGACCAGATACGGATTCGCATCCGGGGCCACGGAACGTACTTCCACGCGCATGCTGCGTTCGTTGCCGATGGGGATGCGGAT
>PLHN01000187.1:0-166 GCA_003139975.1 Acidobacteriaceae bacterium | reverse complement strand
TTGGTGTGCATGCCGCTGCCGTTCACACCCACGACCGGCTTCGGCAGGAACGACGCGGTCAATCCCATGTTGCGCGCCACCTGGCGGCAGATGAGCTTATAGAGCTGGATGTGATCGGCGGCGGCTACCACTTCGGCGTAGTTGTAGTTGATTTCGAACTGCGAGG
>PLHN01000081.1 GCA_003139975.1 Acidobacteriaceae bacterium | reverse complement strand
AGGCCGTATTACGGTCTCAGCCAATCCATCTTCCAACGGAGAAGCAGTTGAACTCCGGGTGGTTGACACGGGCTGCGGGATTCCCGCCGACGTGTTGCCGCATGTTTTCGAGCCATTCTTTACTACCAAACGGGGCAAGGGGACCGGCTTGGGCCTCAGTATCACGCAGACCTACGTGCGCAGCCACGAAGGCGAGATTCAGATCGAGAGCGCCCCCCACTGCGGGACAACGGTGAAGATCACCCTTCCCCTGCGCCGGGCCGAACCGCCTGCCGGAAGCGAAAATGACAGCCAAGAGGTAATCATCCAATAGCGATGCCCCATTCGGTGCTGGTAGTCGACGACGAACCGCTAACCCTCCGTACCATCAGTCGCGGACTGACTACGGAAGGATTCGAAGTGTTTACCGCCGGATCGGGCGAAGAAGCCTTGAAGATTTTCGAAGAAGAGAAACCCGACCTCGTCCTGCTCGACATTGTGCNNGACGGCTGCGGTTTATAGTAGAGGCATGAAAGCGCCCAAGCCGAAAGCGATGAAGCCGCCCAAGCGTTTCGCTGTAGGAACGCCTGTCCGGGTGGTGCTGCCCGGCATCGACGGGATCGAGGTGCTGCGGCAAATCAAGAAACGAAACAGCGCGGCGGTAGTGCTGATGATGAGCGCGTACCACATGGTGGATCGCGCCGTGGAAGCCATGAAGCTGGGCGCGTTCGACTACCTGATCAAACCGTTCCATCTCACAGACCTGAGCGCGACCCTCCGGCGCGCGTTTGAGATGCTGGCCTTGCGTGTCCGCGTGCGCGACACCGTGGAGACGGCGAAGGGCCAGTACGATTTTGGCCGGGTGGTCACTATGAATCCGGCGATGCGCGAAGTGCTGGAAATGGCCCGCAAAGCTGCGGAGACCGACCACACCACGATTTTGATTCTGGGCGAGAGCGGCACGGGAAAAGGCGTGCTCGCCCGCGCCATTCACTATGCCAGCCCACGTGCCAGCCAGCCTTTGCTGGAACTCAACTGTGCCACCCTGCCGGATGCCCTGTTGGAAAGTGAACTATTCGGTTTTGAGCCAGGAGCATTCACCGACGCCCGCCGCCGCAAAGAAGGTCTTTTAGAGCGGGCCCACGGTGGAACCCTTTTTCTGGATGAAATCGGAAACATGTCGGCCAGTGTGCAGGCCAAGCTTCTGCGCGTATTGGAAGAGAGCACGTTCATGCGCTTGGGCGGAATAAAGTCTATCAAGGTTGACGTTCGCCTGATCGCTGCTACCAATGCCAACCTGAAACAAATTGTTGCCGAGGGTCGCTTTCGCGAAGACCTTTTTTACCGCCTCAACGTCATGCCGTTGTTCATTCCTCCATTGCGCGAAAGACAGGAAGACATTCTGCCTCTCGCGTTAGATCTGATGAAATGGTTCAATCAGGAACTGAAGAAGAACTTTGTAGGCTTTACGCCGTCGGCCGCAGAGTTGCTGGTGCGCTACGCCTGGCCGGGTAATATTCGTGAACTGAAGAACGTCATTGAGCGCACCATGATTCTCGCTCCCGAGGGCGATATTGACGCTTCCTCCTTGCCCGAAGAGATTCGAAAAAACGAAGCTCCTCTGCCCACCTTGAATGAGGATCCTTTCCGAGAAGATCCCCTTGTAACGCTGCGCGAACTGGAGGACGAGTATATTCAGAAAGTGCTGGCTGCCACGGGCAACAACAAGACGCACGCTGCCAGGATCCTCGGTATTCATCCCACATCGCTATTGCGCAGGCTGAAAAAAGAGCCATCCGAATTGAATTAGCCTCTCTCGAAGGAATCAAAAGTAACAACCCCACCCCTGCAAAACGCACGAGCAACCTGCATTATGCGATGGTCCAAGCGCGATCCTAAAGTCACCACTCTTCGCAACTGATTGCAATTACACGAGCCCGTAAGTTTCCGAGATTAGTCACCAACGTGCATTACTCTCTGCGGCGGACGGTGCCAAAAGAGAACTTCGGTGCACCGCGCCGGGAGAATGTCATGTCCATACTGTTCGTGCTGCTGACGTTCCTGATCGTTATCGCTGTTAACTATGTCTACTTCAACCCGCAGGAAGCGTTGCCGGAGACAAAAGCGGCGGTTCGTCCCAAAGTGCCTGTCATGGCGAACGAAGCCGGCTTCTCGATTCCGCAAGGTTACAGCTTTCATCCTGGGCACACCTGGGTGATGCGCGAGGGCGGCGACAATGCCCGCATTGGGCTGGACAAGTTTGCCGCTGACCTGGTCGGGAAAATCGATCGCATCGAAGTTGCCGATCTCAGCCGCTGGATTCGCCAGGGACAACCCCTCGTTACCGTCCACTCCGGTGAGACAAGTTTTGATCTGCTGTCGCCCGTGGAGGGCGTGATTATGGCCGTCAATGACGACGTGGTCAGGAATCCGTCACTCGCGACTGCCGACCCCTACAAGGACGGCTGGATCGCTATCCTGCGATCCCCCGATCTCAAAACGAATACCAGAAACCTCTTACAGGGACCGATGGTGGCTCCCTGGATGCATTACAGCGTGTCTCGTCTGAAGGAAGCTTGCGCAAGCATGAACCCTGCACTCGCTCAGGACGGTGGCTCGCTGCTCAGCGATGTTCTGCCTCGGATCGAATCGAAGCTCCGGATGAAGCTGATTAAAGAATTCTTTCTGAATTGACCTGGGCACGTGAAGGACGAGGAGAAAGACAATGACGAGAACAAAAGCAATCTTGATCGACATCACAAAGTGCATCGGGTGCCGGAGCTGCGAGCAGGCCTGCAAGCAGATTCACGGCTTCCCGATGCAAACCGAGGCGAAGCTATCGGCCACGGCCCTGACGGTGGTCGAGGACCACGGAGACCGCTTCCTTCGCAAGATGTGCATGAACTGCCAGGAGCCTGCATGCGCTTCGGTTTGCCTGGTCGGCGCACTGAAGAAAACCGAACTGGGGCCGGTGACCTATGAGGCCTCGAAATGCATCGGGTGCCGCTATTGCATCGTTGCGTGTCCGTTCAATGTCCCTCGCTACGAATGGTCGAAGCTGGTTCCCTTCGTCAAGAAGTGCGACATGTGCTATGCGCGCCAGGTAAAAGGCGAACAACCGGCCTGCGTGGAAGCTTGCCCTGTGCAGGCGTCGATCGTCGGTTGGCGAGACGAGATTCTGGAAGAAGCGCAAAGGCGGATTGTGCTCGATTCGAAGTACGTCAAGCACATCTATGGCAGTGAAGAAGCCGGTGGCACTTCGGTCTTCTTCATCTCCGATGTTCCGTTCGAGAAGCTGGGCCTTGGGGAAGTGTCGAACCAGCCGGTGCCGGTTCTCTCAGCCAATGCTCTGGGTGATGTACCCACCGTCGTGCTGGTCGGCGGAAGCCTGTTGGCCAGCTTGTATTGGATTACCAACCGGCGCAAACAGGTAGCGTTGTCCGAACCTCAAGAAGCCGCGAGCGGTACAGCCGGCAAAAGCGAAAGGGGTTGAGTATGTCTAGACTAGAAGCACTTTCCGGATTCATAAGCGCTAAGATCACAATGTGGCGGGTAATTGTAACTTTAATCTTTGCCGCTGGTTGCTATGGAGCTTACGCGCGCTTTGCGCTCGGCTTGCATCAATCGACGAATCTTACCGATGGTCAGCCCTGGGGCTTGTGGGTAGGTCTCGGCACTCTGTGCGGCGTTGGCATCTCGGCTGGAGGATTCGCCATTGCAGCCGCGGTTTATCTGTTGGGCTTTGAGCGGTATCGTCCGGTCGTTCGTTCCGCCGTGTTGCTCTCATTCCTAGGCTATCTGACGGTCTGCACCGGCATGATGTACGAACTTGGCCTGCCCTGGAGAATCTGGCATCCCATCGTCATGTGGAACCGGCACTCCATGTTGTTCGAGGTTTCCTGGTGCGTCATGCTGTACACAACCGTACTTACACTAGAATTCTCGCCTGCTCTGGTAGAGCGGATTCCGTGGAAGGGGCTGCGCGACCTTTATCTGAAGTGGCATCACGAACTTCTGATTGGCCTGGTGATGATCGGGGCAGTACTGTCATCCTTGCACCAATCGTTTCTCGGCGGACTCTATCTGGTTGCGAAGGGCAAGGTCGATCCGCTGTGGTACAGCCAGTACCTGCCAACGTTGTTTTACTTGTCGGCAGTCCCGGCGGGCTTAGCGGCCACGATCATGGCCGTCTACTTATGCAATCGGTCGCTGAACGCTCGCGTCGATCCCCGGATCCTAACCGAAATGAGCCAGGTGATTGCGCCCCTGCTCTATGTCTATGCGCTGTTCCGCGGCATTGACCTGGTATCGCACGGCGGAATCGCTTCTCTCTGGCATTGGCGCGAAGAATCGCTTCTCTTCCTGCTTGAAGTTGGATTGTTAGTCGTGGCTCCTATCATCCTGCTGAGCCAGGAGAAAATCCGCACCAACCCGCAGCACCTGTACTTGACATGCTCGCTTGTAGTCATGGGCTTCATCACCAACCGTCTGAATGTGTCAGTCACTGCGTTTGAGCGCACTTCCGGTTACCACTATGTGCCCAAATGGACCGAGTTCGCTTTGACGCTCGCCACAGTCACAGCCGCAGCGGTTGCATTTCATTACGCTGTGCGCTACTTGGACATTCTGCCGAAGAAGCAACCCAAGAAATGGATCGTGGAAAACACCGCGACGGCCTGAAGTAGGTAGCCTCCGGCGTGCTTAGAGAAAGGAGGTGTGAAACGGCCCGACACTCTGTCGGGCCGTTCTCCTTTTTAAGCCGTGACGGCTCAAACCAGGGGTTTATTTCTCGATCCGCTGCAATCGGAACAAAAGCGTACCCCAGCCCAACTTCGCGCGCATCTGTACGGGCGTGTGCATTGCATCGTCTGAATACCATGCCCACACCTTTCCCTTCGACTGCAACGGCCCTGGCGTGGCTTCGGCCGATACCAGTACGGTCGAGAATGTTCCGGCAGGAACCTTGATCTGCTCGCGCTTCTCGACCCTTGCCCGGATGATGGTCGTCTTTCCATCGGTGATCGGGAACTCGTACACGGAGCCAAGTTGCAGCGGCAGCGACTGAAGATAATAAAAGCCGGTGATCACGTCGGTAGCGCATCCCTCGAGATCGTTCTCCACTTTCTTGGTTTCGCCCGTCTTCAGGTTCTTCTCGTCGAGCACGCTCTTCTTGCGTTGGTAGTCGAACTGAATCGAAGTCTCGCGTTTATGCGGGCCTTCTTCGCTGTGCTTGAAGGTGGAAGTCGAGCAGAATGTGCGGGGCTCAAAATTCGCTTCGAAACGATCGTGTACGGGGAAAATGACGTTCACGGCTCCCTGCGATTCGGCGGTTGCGGTCACCTTGCGCTCATTGCCTGCCGCTTCCATTCTGACTACTCCCGTTCCCGCCGTGATCAGGTGCCACTCCGCCGCATAGACATAGCTCTGAGCATCAGGGAAGCGATAGTTGGGAGGCGGAGGCACGATTTGAGGACGAGCCTGCCCGATAGAGGCCGCGGGCGTATTTTGCTGGCCATACAAAACATTTGCTGGCTGACACCAAAGAAGTGCGCCCAGCCCAAGGCCGGCAACAACGCGACACTGGCGGGCAACAAGAGACACAAGTCCAGTTCCTGATTTCTGCGAAACCCCACGGCAGACTATCACACCGTACTCCTCGCGCAGAGCACGAGAGTAGCGCCGGTAACTTGCCGGCGGTCCCGAGAGCCTGCCCTGAGCCTGCCGAAGGGGCGACTCGCCCTAGGTTCGTTGGCCGATGCGAAAAATGTCAGGCGATCACTACGAAGAGATGACGAGCTTGGCTGCAAGGATGGCCAGCATGGCTAGGCAACCCAGGCTGGCCTGGTATTCGCGGTGCTTCCAGTAACGGGCGGAGGAATACTCATTCCTCTGATTCCGGTAGGCCGTCAGCCGCGGCAAAATACGCGGTACCGAGCGAACGTAATCTTCGTATTCGGGAAACGTCTGGCGCAGGAAACGTTCTTCGCCCGCGATCACGGGCCCGTAAATCAGAATGAAAACCAGCAGCATAAGCGCCACGATCCACCAGTTGCGCGCCGCGATGGCGAAGCCGGCCGCCATGATCAACGAACCCAGGTAGAGCGGGTTGCGCGTGTAGGCGTAGGGGCCAGTTGTGGTTAGCTGCTTGTCTTTTTGCACGTGGCCCGATGCAAAGGCGCGCAGAGCCAGCCCGGGAATCATCACCAACGTCCCTATGATGAGCGATGGCCACGAAGGGTGAGCCAGCCAGACATATGCCATGGCTGCGAGAAAACTCACTGGGACGCGGATACGCCGGGCGACGCGTGCCCATGTGGCGGGCGCGGGCTGTGATTCGGGTTGTGACATGCCTTCGCTCACTCGATGCTCACTTTGCCTCGCGCAGAAGTTCCCGCGCCGCGGCGGCCACTTCCTCCACCGTAATCTCCAGCAAACCTTGTTCCGGCTCGCG
>PLHN01000010.1 GCA_003139975.1 Acidobacteriaceae bacterium | reverse complement strand
GGGCTTCTCGGCTTGATTTGCGCGGTTCGACTATCCCTGTGGGTGTGGACGAAAAAACGGAAGTTGAGCACCGATCAGGTCGTGCGCCGCCTCAAGGGCACAGTCGTTCTGGCTGGAATTCTGACCGTACTATTCCTAATCTGGGCGGCCTGCCTCCTTCCCTACGGCGATGCTTACGCCCAGGGGCAGATCGCCTTTTTCGTTGCGATCACCGTGATCGGCTGCATCTTCTGCCTGATGCATGTCCGACCGGCTGCGTTCNNATCGTGGGGGCGGTGCCTTCGGCGGCACTATTCATGTCACTTGGACGGCCGACTTTCTTCGCGATGGGAGTCAATTTAGCGCTGGTCTCCGTGGCAATGGTCTACATTCTGATCACACATTCGCGCGATTTCGCCAATATGATCCGCCTCGCCGAAGAGAACTCTCGCCTGGCCAATCTCGATGTCCTCACCAATCTGCCTAACCGGCGTCAGTTTTTCGACAAACTTCATGAATGGCTGCGCAACGCCGCACGCAACGACAAGCGCTTCGTAGTCGGCGGCGTCGATCTCGATGGCTTCAAGTCCGTGAACGACGTATTTGGTCATGTCACCGGGGATCAAGTCCTCATCGAGACCGGGCGCCGATTAAAGGACATCTCTAACGAGGGCGTCCTACTCGCGCGTCTGGGCGGCGACGAATTCGGCATTATTCTCGAAGGCGACGTTTCCGAAGCGCAAATCAACGACTACGGCGAGCGCATTTGCACAGCCCTTCGGTCGCCTTTCCTGCTCTCGAATGTCACGGTGCAGATTGCGGGGTCGATCGGCTTCGCCACTTATCCCGAGGCCGGGACGACGCCAGAGTTGCTGTTCGAACGCGCCGACTATGCGCTCAATCACGTCAAGCAACATGCCCGCGGCCGATCTGTGATCTTCTCGCGGGAACACGAAATCGAAATCCGACAATTCGCGTCGATCGAGAGGTGCCTGCGCAACGCAGATCTGGATCGAGAGCTTTCTCTAAATTTTCAGCCGATCTACGACGTCGTGCGCCAAGAAGTCGTCGCCTTTGAAGCGCTGGCGCGCTGGGACAGCCGAGAACTCGGCCGCGTTCCTCCGGATGAATTCATACCGGTCGCCGAACGCGCCGACCTTATCAACAATCTTACTCACATCCTGCTGCGCAAGGCGCTAGCTTGCGCGCGGACGTGGCCCGAAGGCGTGCGGATCTCTTTCAATCTTTCGGTGCGCGACATCGGCTCCGCCGAGGCGATCCTGAAGATCATCACTATCATCGAAAACAGCGGCGTGGCTCCCGAACGGATCGATCTAGAGGTCACGGAGACCGCCCTGATGCGCGATTTCAACAAAGGTTCCGAATGCCTGAAGGCGTTGAAAGCCCTAGGGGTTCACATCGCTCTCGACGACTTCGGGACCGGCTATTCCAGCCTGAGTTACGTTCATCGCTTGCCGCTGGACAAGATCAAGATCGATCGCAGCTTCATCAAGGAAATCGAGACGCAAGAGAACTGTCGCGACATCGTTAAATCGATGATCGACCTCTGCCGAAACCTGAAGTTGGCTTGCGTCATCGAGGGCATGGAAACCAAGGAGCAGGCGGAGATCCTCCGTGGGCTCGGCGGCAGGATGATGCAAGGCTACTATTTCGGCAAACCGATGCCCGCCGACGCCGTTCCAGGCTTTCTCGCGGCCACCGACCAGGTGCCGGCGAACTGCGCGATCGTTTCGGTCGCCGGGTGAGTTTGAAGACGATCCGCCATCGTTGAAATGGTGCTCGTCGAAATGCAGAAAGTCGTCGCCGTGTGAAAATCGAAAGTGCCCGCTCGCGGCGCGGTTGGCTCCTTCGCGCCCAAGATCAACGGATGCGGCGGAGCCTCAAGTATCAATAAATGCCCGCTCGGCTCGTCGCTCATCCGAAACCTGCCCTTCCGGTATCGGCCAGGTACGGCCAATGACGCGGTGTCGGCGCGGGCTACCCACCGCTCTATATGTAGTGGGTGTCTGCGCTAACCGGATAGGCACGGTTGATTCTATCGGAGCAAAATCACCGGCAGAGAGGCGCGGAGCAACGCGTCTCGCCGACGACGCCGCTCGGATCAACGGCAAGAGGATCGAGGCGCTTGGCGCGATCAACCTCCCGAAGCGCCTTCACGACCTGCGGTCGGTCCACGGGAAAGAGGCCGGTCGATCCGACGCGCCAAAACGCAAACGGCCACAGCGGCGGCCGCAAAGCCCGACGCCGCGCCGACGCCGAGCGCCCAGCGCGGCCCGAAAGCGTCCGCCACCCAACCGACGATCGGCGCCCCGATCGGCGTGCCGCCGAGCGCAACGCCGACGCGCAGCGCCATCACCCGGCCGCGCATGGCGGGTTCGGTGGAGAGTTGCATCAGGGTATTGTTGGAGGTCATGTGCGCCACCATGCTCATTCCCACCGGGACCATCAGCAGCGCCGACAGCCAGAACACCCGGGAGTAGGCGAAGCAGGCCAGCATCAGGCCCACGGATCCGGCGCCGATGTAGGCGATCTTCTCCAGGCCCTTGATCCGGCTCCGGCCGGCCAGGATGGCGGCCCC
>PLHN01000378.1:1909-2526 GCA_003139975.1 Acidobacteriaceae bacterium | reverse complement strand
GGTCGGCGGCGTCAGGGTAGCGCCAATGTTGCAATCGGGGTAGATGCCGGTGCAGGTAGCTGGCGCGGGTACCGCCGTGCCGGATACCGTGACGGCCGTCTCCGTTGAGCCGCTTACCGTAATCACCGTGTTGGTCACAAGCACCAGCTCGTCATACGTGGTTGAACCCGTGTCTGTTACCGGCACAAGCTCGTTGCCCGCGGCAATCAAATACGCGGTAACGGGATAAGAAGCCTGGACGTCATTCGGCGCAGCATTGATGGTTGGCGCAAACTCGATGGTCGCAGTGCAGGTGGCCGCGGCTTTCAGCACCTTGTTCGCACATCCATCGCTGACAATCTGAAAGGAAGACTGCCACGTGGTGACGCCGGACGAGTTCTCAACCAGCGCGAGGTCGCTGAAAGAAAGCGAGGGGCTCTGCATAGTCATCTGGTTGGGGGAGTTGTTGGTCAACGTCACCGTGATCGTCGCCGAATGCTTCCCTACCGTGACCGTGCCAAAGTTCGTACTTTTGGAAAAAGACACGCCGATCGGGGAGGTTTTTCCCGCAGTGATCAGCTGGGTAGAGGTCGACCGGTTGGGATCGCGAAACGCAAACGTCCCATACACGGTGTCCT
>PLHN01000378.1:1527-1876 GCA_003139975.1 Acidobacteriaceae bacterium | reverse complement strand
AAGGTCAGAGAAGTACTCTCGTTGAAAGAATGGGTATGCGTGTCGGTAGAGGACGTTCCATAAGAGTTGACGGCGGTAAAGTTGATATCTCCGGTTTCCGTGGTAGGTTGGCCATTGGGCTGCGGTTCTGGATAGGGNNCGTGAACTTGGTCGAGTCGGGAATGGTTTCCTGGTCATTCGGGTCGAAGTTAATACCGTAGGCCGGATGGCACGGGTTGGTGTAAACATTTTCGCCGGGCTGTGTATTATTCGCCACCAGCGTCTGCGTCACCAGCGGATCCGCCTGCAGAATGTCCGCATAATCCTGGATGGTCAGTCCTGGCCCCAAGGGAGCCTTGGTCACACTATC
>PLHN01000378.1:0-1499 GCA_003139975.1 Acidobacteriaceae bacterium | reverse complement strand
CGTGGCACTCAGATCGCAGCTGTTAAACATGAAGCCGCTCCACTGAATGGGGTAGGTCGTGACCCCGCCCGTAGTGACTGGCGGCATCAAAGTGGTCTTGAGAATGGGGTCGAGCCAAACGATGATGAGATCGTAATCGTGTACGATACCCAGCGCCGAACTGTTGGGTCCCGGAACCTGGATACCATTGCCCGTCGTTGTTTGTAGCGATTCCGAGCTGCTGTTTTGCCAAGCCGAAGTCCAGGAGTCACTGGTAGTCGAGGTGTTCGAATACCCGAAGCCGAACAAATTAAACCCAGAGGTACTGGACTGTGTCTGCGTGGTGGTCGTGCTCGAATCCGACACAATCGAGTGGGAGGAGCCGATCTGAGTGCTATTGGTATAGTTGACGAAGCTGGCTGCACCGGGCGGTGCGTAGATGACTCCGAGTACCTGATACTTCGGGAATAGAGGCAGCTGTTGCTGCCCCAAGGCTGCGTTCGCGACGAAAAGCAGGCAAAGAAAAAAGGCAAGCGACCACCGATTCGACTTCATTTGTTCCCTCCCATATGTTGCGGTTTATGTCGATCCTTACTTTGACGCTTCGAAGCCTTGACCTGCTGTCTTGAATATTTCGCTGCTTTCTTACAAGCAGCCGGACGGTTTACAGGCGGTGGTGGAATCAGGAAAGATAGCTGGCAGCCATACGACTGTGGCTGCCAGCGGCATCATGTATAACGTTCCTGAATGTTAGTACGCACATCGTTTCTATCAATAACACTCATCCGGCGGAAGCGGGCAAGTGACGTAGACACGGCCGCCGGTGACGGTTTCACTGGTGCCAATTGCCGGATTTCCACTTGCGACCACAGTGGCATTGACGGTGACCGTTCCCTGCAGCTCGGGACACGATTGGGTCTTCGATTCTCTACATGTAGGTCCCAAATATGTTGCTGTGGCAATGCAACTTTGGCCTGGTGTGAGAGTATAGGGAGAGCACGGTGAGATATTCATCCCGAAGTTATTGGTTCCGCTCGCGCCTGTGAGTGTGATGGAATATTGGGTGTCGTTCAGAATGGTAACCTGCGTAACGTCTGAAAACTGGTCTCCTTGCCAATCGCTAAAATAATATGCCTCGGCTCCAGTTGCGGGAGTCAGGAGCACCCCACCAGCGGAGATCCCCGAAAAAGCGAGCGTGGTCGCAGTACTGCCCCCGCCCTGCACCGTTCCGACAAGGGATACTTTGGTGTTGAAGGGTACGCTCGTCGACGGCACGACATTGGCTCCAGAGTATTGAACATTCACTGTGCAGGAACCACTCTCGGCCGACAGCACCCTGCCCGAGCAATTATCGGTCGCCGTGGGAACGGTATAGTCAGTTGTATCGGTGAGCACAACGCCGGAAGGACTGTTGGATATGGTCACGGGCTCGCTGTAGAGGTTCTTGAAGGTGAGGATCTGGCTGCCGGAAGCTCCAGCGAAGTCGGTGATTGTATTGGTCGGCGGCGTCAGGGTAGCGC
>PLHN01000388.1 GCA_003139975.1 Acidobacteriaceae bacterium | reverse complement strand
GAATCGCGGCGGATTTGCTCCGTTGCACAGCGGCAACCGCTTCTCGAACGTGAATCTGGCGATGCACGATCGGAATTTCCGCGGTGCGACGTCCGTTGCTGCAAATAGATTTGGGCAGGGACGCTCGGCGTTTTCGCCGGTGGGTCATGAGTCGCTGCAAAATGCGCACTTTGCGACCGGCAACTTACCGGTTACTCCTACGCGGGCAAGCTTGAGCGCCAGCGGACGTCCGGCGGCGGCCAGCACTTTGGTGAATCGTGGCGGCAGCCATTTCTTCTCGCCGCGCGGCACGAGTTCGGCGGCAAGCGGACGGTCGTTTGAGCATGAGCAGTCGCAGGTTTCGAATGCCATGCGGCAGAACGGGGTTTCTCCGGTCAACGGAGGGCAGCGCGGTTTTGAGAATGGCAATGCTCGCGCCGGTGAGAATGGTTCTCGTGGCGACAGTTTCAACCGCGGCAACTCGGTTGAGAGCAACCGCGAAACCACGCGGCCAGGTACCAGTTCGGACGAAGGACGCGGATTCGGGCAGTCAGCCGGAAATAGTGGGCGCACGACTGCGGAGACACGCGGCAGTTCGAATTGGGGTTCGGTGCCGCGGCCCGGCAACTCTGTGAACTCTGAGGCTGGCCGTCAGGGCGGCGCGAATAACGGTGGCTGGCAGAAATTCTCGCCGATGCAACCGCGTGCTTCCTCTCCTTCGTCGGAAGGATCGGCGGGCCGCTCTTACGGCAACGGCAACGAAGGCCGCTCCTACGGCAATGGTTCTGAAGGCCGCTCCTACGGGGGCCCGGAGAACCGCGGTTCTTATGGCGCTCCTCGTGGCGCGGATGAGCGCGGATCTTATGGTGCTCCCCGATCTGGCTCGGAAGGCCGGACCTACGGCGGGGGAGGAATCTCGCGGCCGCTGCTCAACATGAGGCAGCCGATTGTCACGCCGCGCTCCTACGGCGGCGGCCGGGCGCCTAGCGGCGGCGGACGTGCACCGAGCTTTGGTGGCGGACGTGCACCGAGCTTTGGGGGAAGCCACTCGGCTCCCAGCGGACATAGTGGTGGATCATCGCACGGTGGTGGCAGCTCACATGGCGGTGGCGGTTCGCACAGCGGCGGGCACGGGCGCCGCTAAACGGTATCCCGAGCGCTCCAGCGGATTGGAGCGGAGCGCTCGAAACGGAGTCTCTCTTCCCAACGTGGGACGCAAAAGTTCGCGTCCCACCATTTTTTTGTTTCAGCCTTTTCCAGTTCCTTGTCCGCCGATCTCCTGCAAATTTCCGGCAGCGTACAATCCGCTTGTACGTTCTTGCTTTCCTTTCGAGTGCTCCCATGATTATTATGAGCGGCGTCAGTTAAGTGCCTCTGAAAGAAGGCGGGAAAGGTTTGCAGCGGCGCAACCGTGGGGGCAGCGTTGACATCGGACTCAAGGAATGAATGCAGCCACCGTAACCCACCGCACTCTGGCCACGATTGATCTGGTCATCATCGCGGTGTACTTCCTTATCGTTTTTGCGATCGGCTTTTATTTCGCGCGCAAGGAACGCACATCCACCGATTATTTTCTGGCGGGCCGCGATATTGGATGGTTCGCCATCGGCGCGTCGCTGTTTGTCTCCAATGTCTCGACAGAGCACTTCATCGGGCTCGCCGGTTCGGGAGCAAGCACCGGTCTTGCGGTCGGACACTTCGAGTGGCTGGCCTGCCTGATTCTGCTCATCCTGGGCTGGGTGTTCGTGCCATTTTACCTGCGCTCCAACGTGTTCACGATGCCGGAATTTCTGGAGAGGCGTTTTAACCGGCAATGTGCCGTCTATCTGGCCAGCATCTCGATCATCGCGTATATCCTGACGAAAATCTCGGTGCATCTGTGGGCGGCGGCGATTGTGCTCGAGCGCGTGGTCGGCTGGAGCCCTATGCAGGCGGCCATCATCCTCGTGATTGCGACCGGCGTCTATACGATTGGCGGCGGTTTGTCGGCGGTGATCTACACCGAAGTCGTGCAGACGCTGGTGCTGCTGACTGGCGCCATCGCGCTCACATTCATCGGATTGCATCGGGTGGGAGGGTTCGCGGGCTTGCGGGCAGCAGTTCCGCCGGATTACTTTCACATGATCAAGCCGGTGAGCGATCCGGATTTTCCGTGGACTGGAATTTTTCTCGGCGCGCCCATTCTGGGGATCTGGTATTGGTGCACCGACCAGGTGATCGTACAGCGGGTGCTCTCGGCGCGCGATGAAGGCCACGCGAAGGCAGGGACAATTTTTGCGGGCTTCCTGAAAATTCTCCCCGTTTTTCTGCTCGTTGTTCCCGGGCTGATTGCTTTCGCGCTTTATCGAAGCCTTTTTCAGATCAACGCCGCGGGTCAAGTCACAAATGGCGACATCGCATTTCCAACGCTCATCATCAACCTGCTGCCAACCGGCCTTGTCGGACTGATGATTGCGGCGCTGCTGGCGGCGCTCATGGGAGGAATGGCCTCGGTTTTCAACTCGGCGTCGACGCTGGTGACCCTCGATTTCTACAAGAAACTGCGGCCGGATGCGGACGAAAAGAAGCTAGTGTTCTTTGGACGAGTGGCTACGGGAGTCATGGTGGTGCTGGGGCTGGCATGGGTGCCGTTCATCCACCTCATCAGCAGCCAGCTCTACATTTATCTGCAGAGCGTGCAGGCGTATATCAGCCCGCCGATCACAGCCTGCTTTGTGCTCGGTATTCTGTGGCCGCGGTTGAACGGCGCGGGGGCGATCTCATCTTTGCTGGCCGGGTTTGTGCTGGGCGCTTTGCGCTTTGTAGCAGAAATTGTGGCTGCGAGGGGAACGGAGTTCACGGGCCTCTGGCTGGCGCTCGTGAAAATGAATTTCCTGCACTATGCGATTTTCATGTTTATCGTATGTTCGCTGATCTTAATTGGAGTTAGTCTGCTGACGCCCGCGCCGGAGCGGCGCAAGCTTGCGGGCCTCACCTTTGCCACCGTGGACGAAAAGATCGATGTGATGCCGATGTCAACTGCGCCGCGCAAACCCGCTCGTGAAACCAGCACCGAGCGCGCGATGAACATCGTTTTCAGCCTGGGACTGTTGGCGACCGTCGTCGGGCTGTGGATTTATTTTCGTTAGTCCGGCGGCCTTTAGCGCGGCCCGCGCGCAACTTTCAGGTCGGCGAAGCTAGTCCACTTGCCGTCTTTGTCTTTCTGCTCCATCAGCCATTCCCACGAGTCCTTCTCGGGAGACCAACGAAATGTTGTGTGCAAAGGGCTATCCGGGTACTCGAAGATAAAGCGGATCGCGTTGCTGGTTAGCGCCGCCTTTACGATGAGCAAGGTGACGGCGGTGATTGGCACCCGATGGAGATGCTGGCGGGGGACTGCTGGTGCCGGGAGGGGGAGT
>PLHN01000311.1 GCA_003139975.1 Acidobacteriaceae bacterium | reverse complement strand
TCGGAGATTCGCACGCACTATCCGGCGACGGTCGAAGAGGGAATTGCCATTACTGCGCAGGAGGCGTGGATTGAGCGCAACGGCTCGCGCCTCCATATTCCGAAGTATGTGCAGGAAGTGATTGAGCGCATCGCGTTCGTGGCTCGAGAAGACAAGAAAGTTGACAAGCGCTCTGGAGTAAGCCAGCGGCTGCCGATTTCNNACCGGCAAGCTCGAACTGGAATATGAAGGCGAGATGAAGGGCGCCGATCACGTGAGCCGGGAACTGATTCGCGCGGCAATTGCCAAGGCCTATGACACGCATCTGCACGGCGTGAATATGAATCAGATTGTGCAGTGGTTCGATCTGGGTGGCGAAATCCAACTCAGTGACAATGCGGGAGCGGAGGAAGTGCTTGGAGGTCTGAGGCAGATTCTGGGCCTGATGGAGAAGATGACGAAGCTCAACGTCGGGCCAAAAGACAGTCCCGAAATGCAGGTCTCGGCAGCGGAGTTCATCTTGGAAGGCCTGCACGCGCACAAGAAAATTGGGCGCAACGAAGAGCGAGTTTTCACGGCGGGAGAAAAACAACCCAAGCCGGCCGAGAAGCCGATGTTTGAGAGGGAAGAACCGGGGTTTGGTAGGAAAAGGAGTTTTAATTAGTCGTTGGTCGTTAGCGATGCGCGGTAGTGATCTGCGCGCCACGGGTTTCGACGATCCCCGAAAATACGTACTAGAGGCGAGCAGCGAACGACCAACGACGAACGACCAACGACCGCATTATGAAACGCATCCGCTATAGCAAATACGTGCCCGACCCGGCCGGCGAGATGAGCATGGAGGATCTGCTCAGCGCGCTTTCGGATTATTTCCTGCAAAGCGGATTCAACGAAAACTACTGGTACGAAATGCCGGAGGGCGAGCAGACGCTCGACGAGTTGCGGCGGGCGATCGAGCAGGCTTTGATGAACGGCGAGACGTTCGATGAATCGATGCGCGAGCGCCTGCAGGAAATGCAGATGAATGGCGAACTCGACGAGCTGGTCGAAAAGCTGATCGAGCGCATGCAGCAGGAGGACTACATTTCAATCGACCAGCCGCACGATCCGTCGCGGCGATCGAGCGTGGGCGGGCAGGTGGGCGACGCGCAACAACAAGCGAGATTCGAGATCACCGACAAGAGCCTCGACTTTCTGGGCTTCAAATCGCTGCACGATCTGCTGGGGTCGCTCGGGAAGTCGAGCTTTGGCCGGCACGACACGCGCGACATGGCCACGGGCATCGAGGCCAGCGGGGCGTCCAAACAATATGAGTTCGGCGACACGCTCAACCTCGACATCACGGCCACACTTTCGTCCGCGATTCAGCGCGAAGGGCTCGGACTGCCGCTGAATCTCGAATACCACGACTTGCAGGTGCATCAGTGCGAGTACCAGTCGTCGTGCGCGACGGTGCTGATGCTCGACTGCTCGCACTCGATGATCCTTTACGGCGAGGACCGATTCACGCCGGCGAAAAAAGTTGCGATGGCGCTCTCGCACCTGATCCGCACGCAATATCCCGGGGACTCGCTTTCGCTGGTGCTCTTCCACGACTCCGCCGAAGAGGTTCCGCTTTCGCAGTTGGCGCGGGTGAAGGTTGGCCCTTATTACACGAATACGCGCGAAGGGCTGCGCATGGCGCAACGGCTGCTCGATCGCCAGCGAAAAGATATGAAGCAGATCGTGATGATCACCGACGGCAAGCCCTCGGCGCTGACGCTCGAAGATGGGCGCATTTACAAGAACGCCTTCGGTCTCGATCCGCTGGTCGTGAGCCAGACTCTTGAAGAAGTGTCGAAGTGCAAGCGCGCGGGCGTGCTGATCAACACGTTCATGCTGGCGTCGGATTACGGGCTGGTGCAGTTCGTCCAGAAGGTCACGCAAATGTGCCGAGGGAAGGCGTACTTCACGACGCCGTACACGCTGGGGCAGTATCTGCTGATGGATTACATGTCGCGCAAGACGAAGACGATTCACTAGAACGGGCCGCATAAAATGGTCCTAGCGGAGAAAGCGCTGGCCCTCAGGGGCTAGTATCTTTCATTGGCTGCTAGCGCCACGGCTGAGGCGTGCTCTTTCAAAACAAATTCAAAGTGATCCGCTACCAAGAGCGTGCGAGGGTTGACCCGATCTGCGCTGGCAGCCTAACATTAGCGCCGACGGCTCTGAGGCCTTCGGAATGATCGGCCAGACAGTCTCCCACTATCGCATTCTTGGCAAGCTGGGCGGTGGTGGCATGGGCGTGGTGTATGAGGCCGAAGACACGCGCCTGGCGCGCCGTGTGGCCCTCAAGTTTATCCCCGAAGATATGGCCAAGGACCGCAAGTCCTTGGATCGCTTTATGCGCGAAGCGCGAGCCGCTTCGCAGCTGAACCATCCCGGCATCTGCACCATTCACGACATTGAAGACAACGACGGGCATCCCTTTATCGTCATGGAGAAGCTCGAAGGGACCAGCCTGAAAGACCTGATGCGGAACCGCAAGATTGATGTCGATGAAATCCTCGATATCGGCACTCAGGTGGCCGACGCGCTCGCTGCATCTCACGCCAAGGGGATTATTCACCGCGATATCAAGCCGGCCAATATTTTTGTCTCGCAGAGCGGGCAGACGAAGATTCTCGATTTTGGCCTGGCGAAGATTGTGCACGATCCCAACTCAAGCGAGGCCGCATTTGAAGATTCGCTGACGGCCATGGGGGTGATTCCGGGAACGGCCATCTACATGTCGCCGGAACAGGCGCGAAGCGAGGAACTGGACGCGCGCAGCGATTTGTTTTCGCTGGGCGTGGTGCTCTACGAAATGGCGACCGGGAAGAAGCCGTTCGCAACCGGCAACGTCATCACCACGCTGGCCGCTGTGCTGAACGAGAAACCGGTGGCTCCGCTGCAACTGAACCCTAAGTTACCCCCGGATCTGGAAGGCATTATTGGCCGGGCCATGGAAAAGGAGCGCGGGCATCGCTATCCGAACGCGCTGGCGATGAAGGGCGACCTGCAGTCGTTGCGGAAGGAAACTGAATCGGCCGTGTCGCGCGGCGGGCGTTCGCGGGCGGTTTTGCCCTATCGCATCGCCACCAGCACATTCCGGGCCACGACAGGATGGTCGACGTACATTCTGCTGGGCGTGAGCCTTGTTCTGTTAACGGCGCTGGTCGCGGTGGGTGCGTGGTGGTTCAAACACCGGGGGGCGATGGCCGGAGGGGCGGCGAAGAACACGATCGCCGTACTGCCTTTGCAGAACATGAATAACGATATCAGCGTGGAGTTTCTGCGCTTTGCGCTGGCGGACGAAATCGCAAACACGCTTACTTACACGCGCAGCCTCGACGTGCGGCCATCGACGATTACGCGGAGGTTCGTCGGCAACGATGTCGATCCGCAAAAGGCGGGACGCGAAGTGCATGTGGCCAACGTCATTGCCGGGCACTTTCTGAAGCAGGGGGATCAGCTGCGGATCACGGTGGAGGCAATTCAGGTGGATGGCGACCGGCTGTTGTGGCAATCCAACGTGATTGCTCCCGCGGACGACTTGATTACGATGCAGGCGCAGATCTCGGCGCAAATCCGGCAGGGTTTGCTTCCTGCGCTGGGTGCCGAAGGCGGGTTCCTGGAAACGGGCACGCGGCCGAAGAGTGCAGAGGCGTATGACCTTTATCTGCACAGTCTGGCACTGCCGCACGACGCCGGTCCCAACAAAGATGCGATCGCGGTGCTGGAGCATGTGGTGGAAGTGGATCCAAACTATGCGCCGGCGTGGGAGCAACTCGGCGTACGCTGCTACTACGACGCCGATTATTCGGACGGCGGCGAAGCCATGTTTCAGCGCTCGAACAAGGCCTGCGAACGCGCCATCGCGCTCGATCCCAACCGCATCGTTGCCGCCAGCCAGTTGATCGCGAACCACGTCGAGCGCGGTGAATTGGGCCCCGCTTACAAATCGGCGCTGGACTTGGTGAAACGGCGTCCGGATAGCGCACAGGCGCATTTCGCCATAAGTTATGTTTATCGCTATGCCGGCATGCTGGAGCAGGCAGCGAGCGAATGCAATACCGCCAATGCGCTGGATCCTGGAAATTATTCGTTCCGCTCGTGCGCGTGGGTGTTCGCGGGATTGGGCAAGACCGACCGGGCCGCCGATTTTGTACGCCTCGATGCCGGGTCGGAGTGGGCTGCTTATGCCATGCCTTCCATCCTGCTTCGAGAAGGAAAAATTGATGAAGCGCGCGAAGCGGTGAAACGCATGCCGAACACGCCGCGTTACCATCGCGACTTACTCGAGGCCTGCCTGGGATTGCGGCCGGCATCCGAGCTCGAACGCATCGCGCATGAGGACGAAACCAACCTGCCGACCGATCCCGATGCGGAGACTTGGTATTTGCAAGGCGCCATTCTTGCCTTTTGCGGAAAGAAACAAGCGGCTCTGCACATGCTTCAGAGCGCGGTAGAACAAAACTACTGCGCGTACTCGAACCTGCTGTCGGATCCGCTGCTGGCACAGCTTCGTACAGAAACAGCGTTTGACAAAGTGTTAACCNNGTTAACCGCCGCGGGCGCGTGCCAGGAAGCGGTGCGCACGGCCGCCAATGCGCCCGGTCATTAGACAAGACATTCCTGAAACCAAGAAGTTCCTGCGCGTTGGGTTCCGGCGAATTTATCTTTTCATTTGCCGTTTATTTGCGGCGGTCAGCATTCAAGCTGATACAATCCCACGTTGCGTAAAATGGTTTTTCCGATTGCTATTCCCTTCAAGAAAGTCTCTCGATCAGGAGCTCCTATGATTTCCATGCGGAATCTTTTTGCATTGGCAATTCTTGCGTGCGCCTCTCTGCTCGCGGCGCAGGAAACTCAAGAAGGCCGACTGATGCTGTTTCCCGATATTCATAACGACAAAATTGCATTTGTTTATGGCGGAGATTTGTGGCTGGCTTCGAGCGCGGGCGGAACAGCCCGCCGGATTACATCGGATCCGGGACGCGAGATTTTCCCAAAATTCTCACCCGATGGAAAGTGGCTGGCGTTTACCGGTCAGTATGATGGCAATTTCAATGTCTATGTCATGCCGTCGGATGGCGGCCAACCCACGCAACTTACCTTCTATCAGGGACAGGCGCAGCCGCTCAGTGACCGCATGGGCATTCTGAATGAAGTGATCGGCTGGACGCCTGACAGTAAGAACGTCATTTTTCTTTCTCGGCGTTACGCCGAGAACGGCTGGAGCAAACGTCCTACTCTGGTAAGTATAAGTGGCGGCCTTCCGCAACCTATGCCGATGTACGATGGCGGCTTGCTTTCTTATGGACCCGACGGCACAAAGATCGCGTACAACCGGATCTTTCGCAATTTCCGCCAGTGGAAGCGATACACCGGCGGCATGGCGCAGGACATCACGATCTATGATGTCAAGAATAATGTGGTGGACGGGGTGGTGCCGCACACCGAATATACCGACACATTTCCGATGTGGCATGGCAATACTATTTTCTTCACTTCCGATCGGGGGCCGGAACATCGCCTGAACATTTACAGCTACGATCTGGCGAGCAAACAAGTCCAGCAGTTGACGAAGTTCGACCAGTTCGACGTCATGTGGCCGAGCCTGGGGCCGGATGCAATCGTTTTCGAGAACGGCGGCTATCTTTACACTTTCGATCTCGAAACGCGCCAAGCGAAGAAGTTGACGATCTACTTAAACGCCGAGCGCGACCAGGCGATGAAGCATTGGGCGGATGCGAGCCATCACATCACGAATTTCGATTTCGACATCGCGCCAGACGGGAAACGCGCCGTATTTGCCGCGCGCGGAGAAGTCTTTACGGTTCCGGCGAAGGACGGCAGTGTCCGCAACCTTACGAATTCTCCGGCGGTCCGCGAGCAGAAAGTGTCGTGGTCGCCAAACGGAAAGTGGATCGCCTATGTTTCCGATCGCACCGGAGAGGACGAGATCTACATGATTCCGCAGGATGGGCTCGGTCCGGAAGAGCAAATCACGAGCGGCCACAAGGGGTTCATGTTTCGCCCGGCATGGTCGCCGGACAGCACAAAAATCGCATGGGCCGATAAGGATCTGAAACTCTGGTATGTCGACATCAAAGCCAAGAAACCAGTCGAAGTCGACCGCGCCAAGTATCATGAAATTCAGAACTACAATTGGTCTCCGGATAGCCAATGGCTGGCGTATGACAAGCAGGAATATTCCGGTTTTGCTGTCGTCTACTTATACAGTCTGGCCGACGGCAAGATCGCCGCGGTTACTTCTACTCTGAACAACAGTTATTCGGCAATTTTCGATCCCAGCAAGCGCTATCTCTATTTTCTTTCTGAGCGAGACTTTAACGAGGTTCCGGGGAACATTGATTTCGAATTCGCGAACCCCAAAACAACCCGGGTCTATGTTGTAACGCTGACCGCCGACGAACTGTCGCCTTTCCCAGCCTTGAGCGACGAANNGAAAGCGGGCAAGAATGCCAAGCAGCCGGCCCCCAAGAAGGAAGAGAAGAGCGAAGAAAAAACGGCCGGGACCGAAACCAAAGAACCGCCACGGGTATTCAAAGTCGATCTCGATGGCATTCAGAACCGCATCGTAGCGTTGGCGATTCCGCCGGCAGTGATTGAAAGCTTCGATGCGTCGAAGGATGCCATCTACTTCGGTACGGCACCGATTGGCGGACTCTCGGGGCCGATCCCAGGAGAAGAACCGGCCATCCATGCCTACGATCTGAAAGACCGCAAGGACAAGGTGCTGATCGAAGGCGCAAATCACTTCGCGCTTTCTACCGATGGTTCCAAGCTCTTATACAGCGCCGCTGGTCACGAGGGGCCGCCTAAGTACGGAATCATCGACGCCAAACCGCCCGACGCCCCGCATAAGCCGGGAGACGGCACGCTTAACCTCGGGGGGATGCGCGCCGAGGTTAACCCTCCCGAGGAATGGAAAGAAATGTTCGACGAGGTCTGGCGCCAGGAGCGCGATTACTTCTTCGAGGCCTCGATGAACGGAGTGGACTGGCAGAAGGTTCACGACCAGTATGCCCAGTTACTCCCCTATGTTGCCGACCGATATTCGCTCACCTACATCATGGCCGGCATGATAGGAGAGTTATCGAACTCGCACACTTATGTCGGTGGCGGCGAGTACCCGAGCCTGCATGCGGTCAACGTGGGATTGCTGGGAGCGGATTACGAAGTCGATTCGGCAAGCGGTATCTACCGCTTCAAGAAAATCTTCGCCGGCGAGAATTGGGACGCGCATACCCGCTCTCCGTTGACCGAACCCGGTGTCAACGTAAAGGAAGGAGAATACCTGGTTGCGGTCAACGGCCGCGCGTTGCATGCGCCGCAAACTCCCGACGAACTGCTCGTCAACACCGCCAACGAAGTTGTAACGCTCACTGTCAACTCCAAGCCGAGCGCGGACGGTGCGCGCAAGGTCGTGGTCAAGCCGATTGCCGACGAGTTCGCGCTTCGCGAGCTGAACATGATCGAGACCAACCGCAAGAAAGTCGACTCGGCCAGCGGCGGGCGCATCGGCTACGTGTACCTGCCCGACATGGGCGATGAAGGGCTCAACCAGTTCATGAAGCAGTTCTTTCCGCAAGTTCGCAAGGAGGCAATCATCTTCGATGTCCGCTACAACGG